>CAMWUM010000031.1 GCA_947177435.1 uncultured Muribaculaceae bacterium | reverse complement strand
ACGGACAGATAATACTTTTTCAGACGCAGGGAGGCGAGACGAAGATTGAGGTTCGACTCGCCAATGAATCGGTGTGGCTTACTGCCGATCAGATGGCGGAACTGTTTCAACGCAATAAATCTACCATTTCACGGCATATAAAAAATATCCTTGAAAGCGGCGAGTTAGAACGCAATTCAGTTGTTGCAGAAAATGCAACAACTGCCTCCGACGGTAAAACTTACATTGTTTCTTACTATAATCTCGACATGATTATCAGCGTTGGGTATAGGGTTAATTCGCATCGGGGCGTTCAATTCCGGCAGTGGGCCACTCAGGTGCTGAAAGAGTATATGATCAAGGGATTTGCGCTGAATGATGACTTGTTGAAGAATGCCGGACAAGGGAATTACTTTGACGAACTGCTCGCAAGGATTCGCGACATACGCAGTTCGGAAAAGGTGTTCTATCGCAAGGTGCTTGAAATATATGCCTTAAGCATTGACTATGATCCCAGGACGGAGACGACACAGCAATTTTTCAAAACGGTGCAAAATAAGATACATTTTGCCGCGCATGGATACACTGCTGCCGAAGTAATTTACGACAGGGCGAATGCCGAACGTGACTTTATGGGATTGACTACATGGCGAGGCGCCTTACCCACCAAACAAGAAGCAGAAATTGCCAAGAATTATCTTTCGGAAGACGAGGTGGATATGCTGAATCGTATCGTCAATCTTTATCTTGACTTTGCCGAACTACAAGCAAAGAACCATGTACCGATGTATATGAAAGACTGGATTAAGAAACTCGACGACTTTCTTAAACTGTCAGGAAAAGAATTGCTCACGCATGCTGGCAGTATATCGGCAGAGATGGCAAAAATGAAAGCCGACACGGAGTATGAGAAATTCCGTGAGCGCACCCAGTACCAACTCTCCCCAGTTGAAATCCATTTTATCGAAGCCTTCGAAACCGAGCAAAAGAAACTCAAACGGAAATAGACTTCATACCTGCCTGTTAAGAAAAAGAGATAAGAGGTTGTGAGTTTGGAGGGAAATAGCTACTTTTGCGGTGGAAAATGATTGATTATGAATAAACGATATATTTTGACGGTTGCGGCCGCGGCCGTGGTGGCCGTCGCTACTGGCCAGGTCAACGCTCCCGACGGCGCGGGCTATCTGCTGCGTGCCGGCGAGATGAGGGAGTGCGGCAACTTCGTGGGCTGCCTCGACCAGATTTCTCGTGCGATGGAGTTGCCCCTCACCCTGCAGCAGGTGGAGGAGGCCGAACTGATGCGTGCCGAGGCTACCGTGCACACCAACAAGGAAAACGCAATCCTGCTTCTCAGACAGTGGCTCAACAAATATCCCGCCTCTGACTTGCGTGGCCGCGCACAACTCGCACTTGTCGACTGCTACAGCAGTGACTTCCCTTATGATGCCGCGAGCATGTATAACGAAATCAACCCTTCAACATTAATCGGCACATATCAGCAAGACCTTTTTTATCGCGCCGCATGCGCCAACCTGCGAATTGGCAACTATGGCCGAGCAGAGAAACTGTTCAAAGAAGTCACAGACAGCCGCTATGCCCATGCCGCACGAATTTATCTTACGTATATAGATTATATCAATGGGCGTTTTGACAAGGCGCGGGCGGCTCTGGCACAGGGCTTCAGTTCCGACGCACCGGGTTCGTCGGCCAATTACTACTATGCCCAGCTCCTATTTTGGGACCACCAATGGGCCCAGGCCCAGCAGGTGGCCGAGGAGATGCTGCGCAGCCATCCCAATCTGATACCATGGGGCGAAGCTGAAATGCACCGCGTGGCTGGCGAATCAGCCTACAATCTGGGCAAGACAGCAGAGGCCCGCAAACATCTCAACACCTACATCCAACAGGTCAGCGATCCCAAGCTGGAGAATTATTGCATCGACATTCCCGATCCCGAGACACGAACCGTGATCTGTAGCAGGCTCGAACCTTCGGCAGCCTATATCCTCGGACTTATCGCATACGCCGACGGGGACTACGCCCAGTGCGCCCGCATGATGCAGCTGGCCACCGAAGACAAGAACCAGATGAGCCAGTCGGCATACGTCTACATTGGCCAGTCGCTGCTGTCCGAGGCTGACTATGACGGCGCTGCGATGGCGTTCGACCAGGCTATGAAACTCGATTTCGACCCCGAAGTGCAGGAGATTGCCCATTTCAATTACGGCGTGGCGTCGCTGCAAGGCGGACTGGTGCCGTTCGGTGCATCGGTGCGCACGTTTGAGGACTTCCTACGCCTCCATCCCGACAGTCCATACGCCCCGCAGGCGCAGCAGTACGTGATCTCCGCCTACTTTGCCGTCAAGGACTACGCCGGCGCCCTGGCCAGCATTAAGGCCATGAAGCATCCCACAGCCGACACATACAAGGCCCAGCAACAAGCCCTCTACCTGCTTGGTGCGCAAGAACTCACAGCCGGTGAGGCCGACAAGGCCGCAGAACACCTGCGCCAGGCCGTCGAGCTTGCCAAGTACGACGCCGAGATGGCCCGCGAATCAAGGCTGCTGCTCGGCGAGGCCTACTACCGCCTGGGCAAATACGCCGACTCTGAGCGTGCCCTGAGCCAATACCTCAACGGCCTGCCCGCCAATTCCCCCAACCGCACAATCGCCCTTTACGACATGGGATACGCACTGCTCGGACAGAAAAAGTGCGCCGAAGCGGCCAAATATTTTGATCAATTCATCAAAAAGGCACCCAACGCCGACCTCAAAGGCGACGGCTACTTCCGCCTGGGCGACTGCTACTATTACCTAAATCAGTACGCCAAGGCAGCCGAGGCTTATGACAAGGCCTACGAGTACACCCCCTCGCTCGGCGACTACGCACTGTACCAAAAAGCGCTTATGCTGGGCTACCAGCGCAAGCATAGTGACAAGGTACACCTGATGCAACAGATGCTTAACAGCTATCCAACCTCGGCACTGGCCCCCGACGCCATGCTCGAGATGACCGAAAGTTACATCCAACTTGGCGACAACGCCGCTGCCATAAGCGTATACGAGCAACTCGTGGAGAAACACCCCTCCACCCCCCAGGCGCGCCAGGGCCTGCTGCAGATGGCCGTGACGCTCTACAACGACGGCCAGACCGACCGCGCCATCACCGCTTTCGAGCAGGTGATTTCACGCTATCCCACCTCGGAAGAGGCGCAGATGGCATCGGAGCAATACAAACGCATCGCCGCAGACAACGGAATGCTCGGGCATTACGCATGGTTCATCAATTCGATTGACGGCGCCACGCACATCGACGACACCGAAATCGAATCGTTGGCCTTCGAGGCTGCCGAAGTCGAATACGTCGCCAACGGAAAGACCGACAAACTTGTCGCATACGTCGACGAATATTCCTCCAATCCGACCCACTCGGCCAAGGCGCTATGGTACCTGGCCGAAAGCGCCAACGCTGCCGGCGACACGGCTAAGGCCTATGATCGTGTGCGCGAGATTGCCAAGCGCTACCCCGACAGTGGCGTAATCCAGGAGGCGCTTGCCCTCAAAGCGCAGATCGAACAAGCCGATGGACGCGGAGCCCTGGCCTTGCGCACATGGCAGGCCCTCGATGCCAAGGCTTCGTCGGCCTACATGCACACTCTCGCCCGCATGGGCATTGGCCGTTGCGCCGTCGAAGCCCAAGAATGGCAGACTGCCATCGACGCTCTCTCGGCCACAAGCGTGCTGAGTGACGCCGACAAGCGCGAAGCTGCCTACCTGCTCGGCGCAGCCTACAATGGCCTCGGCGACACAGCCAAGGCTCGTGAACAATGGGAAGCCTACGAGACCAACCCTGCCGATGGCAACAGCATGCGCAGTGCGTTCTATTTGGCCGAAAGTTATTTTAAGTCAGACGACTACGCCAAGGCCGAAGAACTCGCCCGCGCCGTAGCCAACGCCCCGACTCCCCACATCTACTGGATGGCCCGCGGATTTATACTCCTGGCCGACGTCTACGCCGCCCAGGGCAACGAATACAAGGCCCAGCAGTACCTCAACTCTCTGAAATCCAACTATCCCGGCACAGAGGAAGATATCTTCATAATGATTGATCAAAGACTTAAGTAACATCCCTCAGCCATGCTCAACAGACTCTCTGGCGGCATCGCCGCCATCACAATATTGGCCTCAGCAACTGCTTCGGCGCAAACGCTTTACACAACCGTAACCGTAGACCGAGTGGTAGAGCCCGCGCTGCGCCAGGCCGTCCGCCCCGTATGGACGCCCCAACTGCTGACGCCTGCCGCGCAGGACGTCAGCCTCACCCCGGCAGAATACACCGGCGAAGGCACCATCCTCAACTACATGACCCCGCTGCCTCCACTGTTGTGGGCCAATACCATTGAGCACACGCCATACCGTGGCTACGCCTCTCTCGGTTATTTCCCGGCCCTTAATCTCGGCGCTAACGCCGGCTACCGATTTGTCGACACCGACCGCTCAGCTGCTGGAGCCTGGATGCAATACAATGGCTATCAATACACAAGGCTATCAGAATCCAATGATTTCAGCCGTGATGTGAAGATGCGCAACCATTACGTCACCGTCGGTGCATACGGCACCCACCGCTTCGGCAAATCGTCGGTACTTGACGCCACGCTCGACTACACCCACGCCTCAATCCTGCGCCCAAGCTGGACCCGCGAAGACGACTACACGCAAGGCTCCAACGAACTCAACACCCGCCTGGCTTGGCGCTCCCGCGTCGGCCGATTTGGTTACAACCTCGAAGCTCGCTACCAGTATTTCGGCTTCAACGATACGTACACCCCCCTCTCCGGCGATTACCTGGGCGAATTTGACAATGTGCGCCAGTCCTTCACCACCATCCATGCCGACCTGGCCTATCTGCGCAAAGACCTCTCCCAGCCCGCAAAGTTCGTACTTAGCCTCGAGTGGCAAAACCTCTGCAGCTACTATAGTGATGGCCATCATAGCTACAACCTGCTAAAAATCTTCCCGCACTTCAACTTCGGTACTGGAGCCTTCCGTGCATCCCTCGGCCTAAAACCCGAATCTCTCCCATCACTCTTCTACTTCTCGTTTTTATTGCCCGACATACGCCTCTCATGGACCCCGTCTTCGCTTCCAGTTTCGGCGTACGCCAATCTGATACTTGACAGCAATATGGTACCGATATCCAGCCTCTTCGCGACTGACCCTTACATAAACACTCGTGAAGTCTTTCCCGAAATGCACACCCTCCGCCTCGACTTCGGCGTCAACCTCGGAGCCTTTCGAGGATTCAAAGCGAAGGTCTACGCATCGTTCGGCGTCGCGGACAACAACCCTTACCCGCATGTCTACGCATCTTCGCCTGATATGCCCTCATGGTCCGAGCCATACGGCACAATATACTATTTGGACGATCAGACCTGCTGGCTTGTCGGCGCACGTGTCGACTATGCCTATCAGTCGCTCGTCGACGCATACGTGTCGTATGAGCAAGCGGTCAACTCTAACCTTACGCCCCGCTGGTACCAATGGCTCGACGGCGCAGAAACATCCCTCCGCGTCCACGTTGGCGCCAGGCCGATACCCTGCATGCACGTCGCCCTCGACTATGACCTGCGCACAGGCCGCCGCATATCATATTATGACAGCAACGACTTCTACGGCCCTTGGGATTACTCGCTGGGCAATGCCAGCCTCCTCGACCTGACCGCCAGCTACGACCTCACCCCGCGCACCACCCTCTTCCTCCGCGCCGAAAACCTCCTCAACTGCAACTACCTCCTCATCAGCACCCTCCCCGCCCAAGGCATCCACGGCCTCCTCGGCGCCACCATCAAATTCTAACAACCGCACCCGGAGACAAACACCCCATGGCCCCCAACAATAATCTACCAGCAAAGAGTTTGTCTCCGGGTGAAGTCCTCCCTCACTACCACAAACGCGCCTTCGCGCACAACTATCACGCCCCTTTCATTTATCATCTCATCCTGAAGAAGAAAGATGCCTTTCCAAAATTTGGAGTGGTGAAAGGAGATGCACAAATAGCCCCCGGGCAGCCAGGATGCGCTTTCATTGAAGAAACAGAGTTAGGAAAAACGATCGCCAAATCAATTATCGCAATCCAAAAACAATTCCCTATACTGCAGATTTACCAATTCGCCGTGATGCCCGATCACGTGCATATATTATTGCGAGTGAAGGAGTGGTCGGAGAAGCACCTGGATTTCTATATCGAAACCCTTGTGAATAACATCGGTACCGATATTTTTCAGCCTGGCTACTGCGACAAGCCCCTGTTGCGGAAAAGAAGCCTTGACTGCCTATTCAGATATATCAGAGAAAATCCCCACCGATTGGCCATGCGCCAACAATTCCCTCAATTCTTCCAGCGAATAAGAAAACTCAAAATCGATGAAAAGGAATATGAAGCTTACGGCAATCTCTTCCTTTTCCGCAACCCCGATAAGGAGGCCGTAAAAATCAGCCGCAAATTCCCCCCCGAAGAAAAAGAACAAAAGAAAACCAATTGGCTTAACGCCGCTTCCAAAGGCACCATCCTTGTATCCCCCTTTATAAGCAAAGAAGAAAAAGCCATCCGCGCCGAAGCAGACGCCCTCGGAGCCAAAATCATCCTAATTACCCACGAAACCTTCCCCGACCGTTTCAAACCCTCAGCACACGACTTCTCCCTCTGTTCAGAAGGTCGCCTCCTCATTATTTCTCTCGGCCTGCCTGCCCGCACCACCCTCTCCCGCTCAATCTGCCTGCAAATGAACTCCTTCGCAGAAACCATCTCAAAAATTTGAATAGACCTTAGGCATAAAAAGTTTGTCTCCGGGTGATAGTCCCATAAAATACCAATAATTTTGAGGCGGTGTCGGGAAAAATTTGTAATTTTGCGGTTGGAAATATGACGACGGCCAAGAGGGCATATAATTGCTTTGTGCGGAAGTTGCGCGGCAATATCATTACGGTGTTGCTGACGATGCTTTTTACGTCGTATTACAGCGGTTCGACGCTGTTTATACACACCCACTTCCTGGGCCTCGGCCAAGGCACGATTACGCACTCCCACCCATATCTGCCGGGCAACCATCACTCCCACTCGGCAAATGATTTTGAGGCCTTAGCCCTGCTCACTGACATCGTGACTGAAGAGATTCAGTTTATCGACATCCCGGTCAACGAGGAAATTCTCTTAACCGTATTATATTGTACGCCCGTCAACGAGTGCGTTGCGGCAGAACATCTTACCATCGGCCCGCGAGCACCGCCGGCTTGTTTCATCTGACAAAATCCTCACTCCCCTAATCTCCCTAATATCTTAATTTCGGCTTTCGCTTGCGTGAGCCGCATTCCTATTTGTCAATGAAACAACCGATCATATCACTGTCGGCTGTTTTCGCCCTTTGCGCTTCGCTGATGCTCTCTTGCACAAGCGCCAAAGACGAAAACACCAACTCCGAAATTACCATGCACGGCGACACCATCGTGCTGTCCGCCGGTTCATCAATACTCCAGCGCATCACTGAATCAGAAGTGGCGCTCTCGGATTACAATCCCCAATTCTCAGCCTCGGGCCAGGTCAAGCCCATCCCCGCCCGCTATGCCGAGGTCGGCGTGCCGTTCTCCGGCCGCATCGCCAAGTCTTGCGTGCGCCCCGGGCAGAAAGTGACGGCTGGCGAAGCATTATTCCAAATCAGCTCGAGCGAGTATCTGGAAATATGCCGCGACGCGTTGGAGTCCGCGACCGCCCTCGAGCAGGCTCAGCGCGCCTTGGACCGCGCCAACCGCCTGTACGAGTCCCACATGATTTCGGCACGCGAACTGGAGGAGGCAAAAGCCGACTACGAGATTAAGAAGCAGACGGCCGACAACGCCGCAGCATCCCTGAGCGTGTTCGGCGGAGACATCCGCACCATCGTGCCCGGCCAGCCCATGACGGTCAAGTCGCCCATCTCAGGCACGGTAATCGTCAATAATCTGGTTAACGGCCAATACGTCAGAGACGATGCCGAGCCTTCGGTAATCGTGGCCGACCTCGCAAAGGTATGGGTCGTGGCCAACGTAAAGGAGCGCGACTTCAGCAAGCTCGCCGGCATCGCCAACGTCGACGTTACGATTGACGCCTGGAGCGACACAGTCTTTGCCGGGAAGGTCTATCACATCAACGAGATACTCGACCCGGCCACGCGCACGGTCGAACTGATTGTGGAGTGCGACAATGAGTCGGAGATGATAAAGCCCAACATGTTCTGCACCGTCCATCTCACCGACAACAAAGACCGCGCAGTGCTCATCAACACCGCAGCCATCCGCCGCAACGACGACCGCACCTACGTGGTCAAATCGCTCGGCAACAACCGCTATGCCAACCAATACGTCGAAACCGGCGAGTCGGTAGGCGACTCGACCATCATCACCTCCGGCATCTCCGCCGGCGAGGTCATCGTCACCGGCGGCGCGTTCTATTTCCCCGAAATCTGACGACGCAGGCACATGAAACGCATCATATCCCACGCGATACACAGGCGAGGCCTGATGTTCGCGGCCTTTGTGCTTCTGGGTGCAATCGGCTGGTTTTGCTGGCGCTCACTCGCCATTGACGCCTATCCCGACATCGCCGACGTGACCGTACAGGTGGTGACGCAGGTACCCGGCCTCGCCGCCGAGGAAATCGAGCAGCAGATCACCATACCCATCGAGCGGGCCATCAATGGCATACCTTCGATGAAGGTTATGCGAAGCAAGAACACGTTCGGTCTGTCAACCGTAATCGTAGTGTTTGAGGACGGCGTCGACGACTACTGGGCCCGGCAATTGATACAGGCCCGACTATCGGAGGTCGACTTGCCTTACGACGCCGTACCCGAACTCAACCCGCTCACCTCGCCCACTGGCGAGATTTACCGCTACACCCTAACCGGCTCCAACGACCTGCGCCAACTGACCGACCTGCACAAGTGGGTAGTCATTCCCAGACTCAAACAGGTGCAAGGCGTGGCCGACGTCAGCAACTACGGCGGTATCACCACGCAATACCAGATCGAACTCGACCCGGTGAAGATGGAGCAGTACGGGTTGTCGCTGGCCGACATAACAGAAAAGATTGAATCAAACAACTCATCGGCCGGAGGCTCGATGCTGTCGCATGGCGACCTTAGCTACGTGATACGCGGCATCGGACTGCTCCGCGACCTCGACGACCTCGGTAAAATCGTGGTGAAAACTGAGGACGGCGTGCCAGTGTACATTGCCGACGTAGGCACCGTGCGCTATGGCAACCTTGAGCGCAAGGGCGTGTTCGGATTTACCGGCGAGGACCGCGTGGACCGTCCCGACTGCGTCGAGGGCATCGTACAGATGCTCCGAGGCGAGAACCCGTCGGAGGTGCTCGATGGCGTAAAAGCCGCCGTCGACGACCTCAACGACAACATTTTGCCCGATGGCGTCAGGATTGAACCATTTATGGATCGCACCCATTTGGTTGACAACACCCTGCACACCGTGAGCCACACGCTGCTCGAAGGCATGGCTCTTGTGTTGATCGTTCTCATCATCTATCTCGGCAATTGGCGAGGCGCCCTGCTGGTAGCCGTCACGGTGCCCATCTCTCTGCTCATCGCGTTCATACTGATGAAGATAACCGACATCCCGGCCAACCTGCTGTCGCTGGGCGCCATTGACTTCGGCATACTCGTTGACGGCGCGATAGTGATGATGGAGACGGTACTTAAAAAGCGCGAGAGCGACCCGGACGCAATGCTTGAGGAGGGAAACATCATCAAGCGCACCGCCGCCGTGGCCAAGCCAATCTTCTTCTCTACGCTCATCATCATCGTGGCCTACCTGCCCCTCTTCGCCTTCGAACATATCGAGCGCAAGATGTTCACCCCTATGGCTTTCACCGTAGGCTACGCTCTGGCCGGAGCCCTGGCCGTTGCCCTCCTGCTCATACCGGGCCTGGCGTACCTGGCCTACCGGCGCCCTCGCAAGATTAGGAAGAACCGCTGGCTCGAATGGCTCACCGACCGCTACACGTCGGCCGTCTCCAAACTGATTGCACACCCCCGCCGCCTTATAGCCCCGCTGGCCGTAATCGTGGCCGGAGCGGCAGTGCTGACATTTACTGTCGGCAAGGACTTCCTGCCACCCCTCGACGAGGGCAGCATCTGGATACAGGTGCAACTGCCTCCCGGCATCTCCATCGAGCGCTCGACCGAGATTGGCGACGAACTCCGACAGCGCCTCTCAAAATTTGACGAGGTTAGCTATGTCATGACCCAGGTCGGACGCGACGACGAGGGCGCCGAGGCGTTCTCACTCAGCCACGTCGAGGTTGGCGTGGGCCTAAAGCCTTACGACTCATGGACGTCGGGGCGCAACAAGGAGGAACTCGTCGCGGCTATGGACGAGGAACTCAAAAATATCCCCGGCATCACCGTCGGCTTCTCACAGCCAATCATCGACATGGTAATGGACCAAGTGGCCGGCGCCCACAGCGATCTCGCCCTCAAGATTTACGGTGAAAATTTAGACGCCACGCGCCGCTTGGCCGACAGCATCGAGGACATCCTCAAAACCATCCCCGGCGCCGTCGACGTAGCCGTTGACCAAGAGCCTCCCCTGCCCCAGTTGCAGATTATCGTTGACCGCGACAAGATTGCCAGGTACGGCCTGAACGTCTCAGACATTACCGACCTGATCGAACTTGCAATCGGCGGCAAGGCCGTCAGCCAGATTTTCATTGGCAGCAAGAGTTACGACGTTATTTGCCGTTACAACGAGGAGTACCGTAACTCGCCGTCGAAAATAGGCAACCTGCGCCTGACCACGCCCGAGGGGGGCATGATTCCCCTCTCGCAAGTGGCCGACATCAAGCTCACTACAGGCGCATCGACCATCACCCGCGAAATGAACCGCCGCCACCTAACCGTGCGCGTCAACCTGCGCGGCACCGACCTGTCTACATTCCTCGCTCAGGCCAACAAGAC
>CAMWUM010000030.1 GCA_947177435.1 uncultured Muribaculaceae bacterium | reverse complement strand
ATTCATGGGAGTGCCGCGCAGGCGGCGGGAAATGACATTCAAAGGTGGGCCAATAGTCGGAAAGATTACGGATAGTTACTACCAAAAGTTTTTACATGGTTTAATTCATAGTTGCAAATTTAGCAGCTTTATTTTTCTCCACCAAACTTTTTCCGCAAAAATTGAGGCCCGTAACTTTTTTTGAACGCTAAAATGAGCATTACACATATTTATTATAAGGAGTTTGGATTTTTTTTACTAATTTTGCGCCATCATAACCTATCATCTTTAGCACAACCATGAAGATTAAACTCAAGAAGGGCCTGAGCCTCGACTTGGCGGGCGCGGTGCAGGACTTGGCCATCGCCAAGCGCGTCGAGCCCAAGAGCGTGGCCGTCACACCCGACGACTTCCCGGGTTTCGTGCCCAAGCTCGAGGCCAAGGAGGGCGACGCCGTGATGGCAGGCCAGCCGCTGCTGCGAGATAAGAACTACGAGAGCGTGAAGATTGTGGCTCCCTGCGCCGGCACGGTCCGCCAGGTGGTGCGTGGCGAGCGCCGCAAGATCGAGCGCGTGGTGGTCGAGGCCGCAGCGGGCGATGCCGTTAAGCTTGACTCCAAGGCTCTCGAGCCAATCGAACTGCTGGCCCGCTCGGGCATGCTGAGCCGCATGCGCCAGAGGCCATACGACATCGTGCCCCGCCCAGATGTGCGCCCGCGCGACATATTCGTCACCGCCATCGACCAGGCTCCCCTGTCGCCAGGGCTGGCATGGATGGTCGATGGCAAGGCTGAAGAGCTGCGCCAAGGCGTGGCCTTGCTGGCCAAGGCAACTGACGGCAAGGTCTACCTGTCGGTCGGCGACGACTGGACGCTCGGCCCCATCGCCGGAGCCGAGATGGTGGAGGTCGAGGGCAAGCATCCGGCTGGCAACGCCGGCGTGCAGGCCGCCAACATCAAACCCGTCAACAAGGGCGAGACCATATGGACGCTCGACGTGGTCACCCTCGCCAAGATTGGCCGCCTGGCAATGACCGGCGAGATCGACTGCCTCACAAAGGTGGCCGTCACCGGCAGCGAGGTGGAGCATCCGTGCATCGTAGAGACGGTGGAGGGCGCCGAAATCAAGCCTCTGCTTGAGGGCAACGTCAAGCAGGAGGGCCACCACGTGCGCGTAATCTCGGGCAACGTGCTCACCGGCACGGCCGAGGGCATGGACATGTACCTGCGCTTCCCCTATCGCCAGATCACGGTGATCCCCGACGGCGACGACGTGGACGAGTTCATGGGCTGGGCCTCGCTATCGCCCAAGAAAATGAGCACAAGCCCCTCGTTCTTAGGCCATTTCTTCGGCGGCAAGTTCGCTCCCGACGCCCGCCTCAAGGGCGGCCGCAGGGCCATGATCATGTCGGGCCAGTACGACAAGTACGTGCCTATGGACATCCTGCCTGAGTACCTGATCAAAGCCATCCTGGCCAAGGACATCAACGCTATGGAGCAGCTCGGCATCTACGAGGTGGCACCCGAGGACTTCGCCCTGGCCGAATACGCCGACACCAGCAAGATGCCCCTGCAGCAGATCGTGCGCGACGGCCTCGACTACCTGCGCAAAGAACTGGAATAGTTACGCCAGCAACATCAATCACATTAATTACATCAATCACATTACATAATCGTGAAACCTTTAAGAAAATTTCTTGACCGCGTCAAGCCGAATTTCGAGCAGGGAGGCAAACTGCACGCCCTGCACTCGGTGTTTGACGGCTTCGAGACATTTCTCTACACGCCCCGCACCACGGCTAAGGCCGCTGGCGGCGTGCAGATACACGACAGCATGGACTCGAAGCGCACCATGATCATCGTGGTGCTGGCCCTGATGCCATGCTTCCTGTTCGGCATGTACAACACCGGCTACCAGCACTGGCTAGCCTGCGGCCTGACCGAGTTCCCGTTCTGGAGCCTCATGCTCTACGGCCTGCTGGCCATCCAGCCCGAGGTGGTAGTCTCCTACCTCGTTGGCCTCTGAATCGAGTTCATTTCGGCCCAAATCAAGCACTAAGAGATTCAGGAAGGCTTCCTCGTCACGGGCATCCTGGTGCCCATGATAGTGCCGGTAGAGACGCCGCTGTGGATGCTGGCCGTGGCCGTGGCCTTCGCCGTGATCTTTGCCAAGGAAGTGTTCGGCGGCACTGGCTACAACGTGTTCAACGTGGCCCTGGTCACCCGTGCCTTCCTCTTCTTCGCCTACCCCGCCAAGATGTCGGGCGACAAGGTTTTCGTCGCCGCCGGCCAGCAACTGGGCTTTGGCCCTGAGCTGATCGGAGCCGACGGCCAGGCAGTCGACGCAGTCACCTGCGCCACTCCGCTGGGCCAACTTGCCACCGAAGGCGCCACCCACCTGCCCGGATGGCTCGACGCCTTTATCGGCCTGATACCCGGCTCGTTCGGCGAGACATCGGTGGTGTGCATCCTCATCGGCATGCTCATCCTGCTGTGCGCCGGCATCGCCAACTGGCGCATCATCCTCTCGGCCGTGGCCGGCACGCTGGTGATGGGCTGGGTGGCCCACACGTTCACCTCGCCCGAGGTCTACCCTGCCGCATCGCTCACCCCCGTCGACCAGCTGCTGTACGGCGGCCTGGCCTTCGCCATCGTGTTCATGGCCACCGACCCCGTCACCGCCTGTCGCACAGAAGTGGGCAAGTGGGTGTACGGATTCCTGATCGGCGTGGTGGCCGTGCTCATCCGCACCTACAACAACGGCTACCCCGAGGGCGCCATGCTGGCCGTGCTGCTGATGAACGCCTTCGCCCCGCTCATTGACTGGTGCGTGGTGCAGAGCAACATACGCCGCCGCCAGAAACGTCTCACCGCTAAAACCGCAGAGCAATGAACAAGCAGAGCAACGCATACGCCATAATATATATTATAGTATTAGTGGTGGTGGTCGGCACGGCCCTGGCGCTGACCTCGATGTCGCTCAAAGACCGACAGCAGGAAAACGCCAACGTCGACAAGATGAAGCAGATACTCGCCTCGGCATCAATCGAGACCGAAGGCCTGAGCGGCGAGCAGGTGGTGAGCCTCTTCGACGAGCACATCCCCGCCGCCGACATGTACATCGTCAACTCTGAGGGCGAGCGCGTCGACGGCAACGCCTTCGACGTCAGCATAGAGAAGCAAAGCAAAATCAAGGATGTCGCCGAGAGGGAACTGCCTGTGTTCCAGTGCCAAAAAGCAGACACCACACTCTACATCCTGCCCGTCTACGGCGCAGGCCTCTGGGGCCCGATCTGGGGCTACGTGGCCGTCGAGGCCGACGGCAGCACCGTCTACGGCGCTTACTTCTCGCACCAGGGCGAAACTCCCGGCCTGGGCGCAGAAATCGAGAAGCCGGCGTTCAGCCGCGAGTTCAAGGGCAAACGCCTGTTTAAAAACGACCATTTCTACCCCATCGAGGTGGTGAAGGCCGGCAAGGGCGTAGACAATCCCGACGGCCCCGATTACGTCGACGGTGTCTCCGGCGGCACAATCACCAGCCAGGGCGTCGGCGCCATGCTCGACAACTGCCTGGCTCCCTACCAGACATTCCTTAGCACCCTCAAAAAGTAACGCGCCATGGCTGAAAAGATAAATTTAAAGTCGGTGTTGTTCAACCCGTTCTCTAAAAACAACCCCGTCATCGTGCAGGTGCTCGGCATCTGCTCGGTGCTCGCCGTCACGGCCAAGCTCGCCCCCGCCTTGGTCATGGGCCTGTCGGTGATAGCCGTGCTCGCATTCTCAAATGTCATCATCTCGCTGCTGCGCTCCACCATCCCCACCAGCATCCGAATCATCGTGCAGCTCGTAATCGTGGCCGGCCTGGTGGTCATCGTCGACCAGCTGCTCAAGGCCTACGCTTACGACGTGAGCAAGCAGCTGTCAGTGTTCATCGGCCTGATCATCACCAACTGCATCCTGATGGGCCGTCTCGAGGCCTTCGCCATGGGCAACAAGCCCTGGCCCGCATTCCTCGACGGCGTGGGCAACGGCGTGGGATACGCCATCATCCTGGTTATCACGGGCTTTTTCCGTGAGTTGCTGGGCTCGGGCACACTCTTCGGCATCCAGGTGGTGCCCCAGTGGTGCTATGACCATGGCTACTCCAACAACGGCCTGATGATCCTCCCGCCCATGGCCCTGGTGGTCGTGGCCTGCATCATCTGGGCGCACCGCAGCCGCAACAAAGACCTGCAGGAATAACGCTAACGCTTAGACATTAAGGCATTATGGAAAACTTCAATATTTTCATCCGGTCGATATTCATCGACAACATGGTTTTCGCCTACTTCCTGGGCATGTGCTCGTTCCTGGCCGTGTCCAAGAGCGTGAAGACCGCCTTCGGCCTGGGCGTGGCAGTCACATTCATGCTGTGCATCACCCTGCCCATCAACTATCTGTTGCAAGTGTACGTGCTCCAGCCCGGCGCCCTGGCGTGGCTCGGCCCCGACTACGCGGGCGTAGACCTCAGCTTCCTGTCGCTCATCATGTTCATCGCCGTCATCGCCTCCATGACCCAGCTCGTGGAGATGGTGGTCGAGAAATACAGCCCCAGCCTTTACGCCCAGCTCGGCATCTTCCTGCCGCTGATCGCCGTCAACTGCGCCATCCTCGGCGGCTCGCTCTTCATGCAGCAGCGTTACGACAGCTGGACCATCGGCACGGCCTTCTGCTCCGGCGCCGGTTGGGGTCTGGGATGGCTGCTGGCCATCACCGCCATCGCCGCCATCCGCGAACGCCTCGAGCAGTACAGCCACATACCCAAGCCCCTGCGTGGCATCGGCATCACTTTCATCCTTACGGCTCTGATGGGCATTGCCTTCATGAGCTTCTTAGGCATCAAAATCTAACACGGCAAGTCTATGTACGCAATATCAATCCCCGTGGCCTCCGCCATGCTCCCCACCCTGCTGGCCGGCGTAGGCATATTCCTGGGCATAACGCTGCTGCTCGTCATTGTGCTGCTGGTGGCCAAGCGTTTCCTCGTGCAGAGCGGCGACGTCACCATCACCATCAACGGCGACACCAAGGTTAAAGCCCAGGCCGGCAAGTCGATCCTCTCCACCCTGGCCGATCAGAACGTGTTTCTCCCCAGCGCCTGCGGCGGCAAGGGCAGCTGCGGCCAGTGCAAAGTGCAGGTGTTCGACGGCGGCGGCGAAATCCTCCCCACCGAGACCGTCCACTTCAGCCGCAAGCAGATGCAGGACCACTGGCGCCTCGGCTGCCAGGTCAAGGTCAAAGGCGACATGAGCATCGGCGTCCCCGCCTCGGTGCTCGACGTGCGCGAGTGGGAATGCGAAGTCATCTCCAACAAGAACGTCGCCACCTTTATCAAAGAGTTCATCGTGGCCCTGCCCCCGGGCGAGCACATGGACTTCATCCCCGGCTCTTACGCCCAGATCAAGATTCCGCCTTACAAGATGGACTACGACAAGGACATCGACAAGGCATCGATTGGCGACGAGTACCTGCCGTCGTGGGAGAAGTTCGGACTCTTCTCGCTCAAGTGCCAGAACGAAGAGACCACCATCCGCGCCTACTCGATGGCCAACTATCCCGCTGAGGGCGACCGCATCATGCTCACCGTGCGCATCGCCACACCGCCCTTCAAGCCCAAGCCCGAGGTTGGATTTATGGACGTTATGCCCGGCATCGCATCCAGCTACATTTTCACCCTCAAGCCAGGCGACAAGGTGCTGATGAGCGGCCCCTACGGCGACTTCCACCCCATCCTCGACAGCAAGAAGGAGATGATGTGGATTGGCGGCGGCGCCGGCATGGCCCCCCTCCGCGCCCAGATCATGCACCTGACCAAGACCCTGCACACCACCGACCGAGTGATGAACTACTTCTACGGCGCCCGCGCCCTCAACGAAGTGTTCTACCTGCAGGACTTCCTCGACCTCGAGAAGGAATTCCCCAACTTCAAGTTCCACCTCGCCCTCGACCGTCCCGACCCTGCCGCCGACGCAGCCGGCGTGAAGTACACCCCCGGCTTCGTGCACCAGGTCATCTACGACACATACCTCAAAAACCACGAAAACCCCGAAGACATCGAGTACTACATGTGCGGCCCGCGCCCGATGAGTGCCGCGGTCAACAAGATGCTCGACTCCCTCGGTGTCGACCCCGAAAACATCCATTACGACAACTTCGGCGGCTAACAGCACCTATTACTACAAAAAATCTTTGGCTCTGACGGGCCAAAGATTTTTTTTTGCCAAGGATTATTCGTATATTTGCAGGATAAAAACCTACATTTACCCGGAAAAATGAAATTCAACGTACCCAGCAAGACGCTATACAACCTCACTTCGGCCGTTAGCAAGGTCATCAACGCCAAAAACGCCCTGACCATCCTCAACAGCTTCCTGTTCCAACTCGAAGACAATGTGCTGACAATCACCGGATCTGACGTAGAGAATGCGCTCACGGCCCGCATCGAAGTGGAGCAAGCCGAAGGCGAGGGCAAATTCTGCATCGACGCGCGCCGCCTCGTCGACCTGCTCAAGGAGCTCCCCGAGCAGGGCCTGGAAATCACTATCGACGACGAGACGCTCGAGATCATCATTTCATACTCCAGCGGCCGCTACACCATGGTGGCCACCCCGGGAGACCAGTACCCCGAGTACCGCCGCGAGGACGACGACACCGAGCCGTCGACATTCACCTGCCCAACCAGCGTGGTCCTCAAGGGCATCGACAAGACCATTTTCGCCGTCGGCACCGACGACTTTCACCCGCAGATGATGGGCATCCTGCTCGACATCGTACCGGAGCAGATCACCTTCGTGGCCACCGACACCCGCAAGCTCGTGCGCTACATCAGCCGCGAGGTGCAGCCCGGCGTCACCGCCAAGTGCATCCTGCCGTTCAAGCCGGCCACCATCCTCAAAAACGTTTTTGCTAAGGACGATACCCTCACCATCACCCTTACGGGCAAGAGCGCCACGATGCAGAACGGCACGTTCACGTTCAACTGCCGCTTCATCAAGGGCAACTATCCTCCCTACAACCGCGTAATCCCCGAGAACAATCCCTACGTGCTGCGTGTAGACCGCATGCGCTTCCTCAACGCCGTGCGCCGCGTGGGCGTTTTCGTAGACCCCGGATTCGGCCTCGAAAAGTTCAAGATTACCAACGACCAAATCCACCTCAAGTCGAGCGATTCGAGCATGCTCACCTCGGGCAACGAGCGCCTCGACTGCGAATACCAGGGCCCGGAAATCGTGATCGGCTTCAATGCCCCCTTCCTCATCGAGATCTGCAACACCCTGGCCACCAGTGACATCATCGTCAGCCTCAGCGACCCCAGCCGCCCCGGTGTGTTCCGACCCACCGAGGACGAAGCCAACACCGAGCTGCTCATGCTGCTCATGCCGATGAACGTTACCGAATTTTAATACACCCCTGCCATGCAACTCCAGCTCAAAAAGCCCATCATATTCTTCGACCTCGAGACCACTGGCCTCAACATCACGCAAGACCGCATCGTGGAGGTCTCCATCATCAAGGTAATGCCCAACGGCGAGGAGATACGCCGCACGCGCCGCGTCAACCCCGAAATGCACATCCCCGAGGAGGCTACGGCCACTCACCACATCACCGACGAAGACGTCAAGGACGAGCCCACATTCAAGCAGATAGCCAAGTCGCTGGCCCAACTCTTCGTGGGCTGCGACATCGCCGGATTCAACTCCAACCGCTTTGACATCCCGATGCTCGACCAGGAATTTCAGCGCGCCAACGTCGACTTCGATTTCAGCAACGCCCGCTTCGTCGACGTGCAGACGATTTTCCACAAGAAGGAACCCCGCAACCTGGTGGCCGCCTACAAGTTCTACTGTGGCAAGGATCTCACCGAGGCCCACAGCGCCAACGCCGACACCGAGGCCACTTACGAGGTGCTCAAGGCCCAGCTCGACCGCTACGAAGACCTGCCCGCAGAAATCGAGAAGCTGGCCGAGTTTTCGAGCCAGCACCGCAACGTCGACTTCATGGGCCGCCTGATCTACGACGACAAGAACCGCGAGATTGTCAACTTCGGCAAATACAAGGGCCAAGTGGCTCAGGACGTGCTGGCACGCGACCCCAGCTACTACACCTGGATCATGAACGGCGACTTCACCAAGAATACCAAAGACTGCTTCACCCGCATCCGCCTGCGCATGAAGAAATAAATGGAGAATTTTAAAGAATGTTGAAGGGCAAGCACATAATCCTCGGTATCTGCGGGGGCATCGCCGCATACAAGTCGGCCACCCTGCTGCGCCTGCTCGTCAAGGCCGGCGCCGAGGTGCAGGTGGTCATCACCCCTGCCGGCAAGGAGTTCATCACTCCGGTCACCCTCTCGGCCCTGTCGGGCAAGCCCGTGGTGAGCGAGTTCTTCTCGGCCAACACCGGCGAGTGGCATTCGCACGTCGACCTCGGCCTCTGGGCCGACGCAATGGTAATCGCACCGGCCACAGCCTCGTCAATCGCCAAGATGGCTCACGGCGTGGCCGACAACATGCTGATTACCACCTATCTGTCAGCCAAGGCGCCCGTGTTCGTCGCGCCGGCGATGGACCTCGATATGATGGCCCACCCCAGCACCGTGGCCAACCTCGAGCTGCTGCGCTCCTACGGCTGCCACATCATCGAGCCGGCAGAGGGCGAGCTGGCCAGCCACCTCGTTGGCAAAGGCCGCATGGAGGAACCCGAGAAAATTTTCGACGTACTCGACGATTTCTTCACGCCCAAGGACTTGGCAGGCAGGCGCGTGCTCATCACCGCCGGCCCCACCCGCGAGCGCATCGACCCGGTGCGTTACATCAGCAACTACTCGTCGGGCAAGATGGGCTACGCCATCGCTCTGGAGGCTGCCCGCCGAGGCGCCGACGTAACACTCGTAAGTGGTCCGGTCAGCATCGGCATTGACCATCCCCGCGTGCGCGTGGTCAGCGTCGAGTCGGCCCGCGAGATGCTTGATGCCAGCATGGCTGCATGGCCCGAAAGCGACGTGGCTGTCATGTGCGCAGCCGTGGCCGACTACGCTCCCGCCTCGGCTGCTGACAGCAAGATCAAGCGCGAGCATCAGGACGTGCCCGTGCTGCATTTGGTGAAAAATCCCGATATCGCCGCCACGCTCGGCCAATGCAAGCGCCCCGGACAGATACTCGTAGGCTTTGCCCTCGAGACTGACCACGAGATAGACAACGCCGCCGAGAAGATACGCCGCAAGGGCCTGGACGCCATCGTGCTCAACTCGCTGCGCGACGCCGGCGCCGGATTCGGCGTCGACACCAACAAGGTGACAATCATCGCCGCCGACGGCACGTCGACCCCCTACCCTCTCAAGCCCAAGGCCGCCGTCGCGGCCGACATCATCGACTACATAACCACCAAAAACTAACTGACACACTATGCCCCGCGCGCTAATATGCCTTTATCTTTTCGCCCTGTTGCTGTGCCCCGCCGTGGGTGCCGCACAGGAGCTCAACTGCCGCGTGGAGGTCAACACCTCCCAGATTTCGGGCACCAACAAGTCGGTGTTTGAGACCCTGCAAGAGGCCATCACCGACTACATGAACACCACCATCTTCTCCAACGCCCAGTTCTCGCCCAACGAGAAAATCGACTGCACAATCTTCCTGACAGTCAAGGAGTACGGCGACGATGGCATCATCAAGGGCGACTTGCAGGTGCAGTCGACCCGCCCTGTCTACAACAGCGCCTACATCACCACCCTGCTCAATTTCAGAGACTCTAAAATCGACTTCGTATACTCCGAGGGCGACCAGCTCACGTTCAGCGTCAACACTATGGAGAGCCAACTCACGGCCATCCTCAATTTTTACGCTTACCTTATACTCGCCCTCGACTTCGACTCGTTCTCAAAGCACGGCGGCGATCCCTACTGGGACCGCCTCAAGCAGATCGTGCAGCAGGGACAGTCGTCGGGCGAAATCGGCTGGAAAGCATTCGAGGACAATAGGAATCGCGCCGCCCTGCTGGCCGTGTTCACCGATGCCCAGACCTCCGGAATGCGCGATATGGTGTACCAATACCACCGCCAGGGCCTCGACCAGATGTCGCTCTCGGCCGACAAGGGACGCCAGGCCATACACAAGTCGCTCGCCGAGCTCTCCAAGGTGTACGCCGCATCGTCTATGTCGGTGGGCCTCACCCTCTTCCGCGACGCCAAGATGGACGAACTCGTCAACATCTACTCCAAAGCGCCGCAGACCGAGCGCACCGAGGCCTACGACCTGCTCCAGCCAATCTATCCGGCTGACGGACAGCGGCTCGACAAGATACGCAAAGGACAAGAAACACGATGATCCAAAAACTCCACATATCCAACTACGCGCTCATTTCGCAGATTGACATTCAGTTCCGTCCGGGCCTGAACATCATCACCGGCGAAACCGGCGCAGGCAAGTCGATCATGCTCGGCGCCCTGTCGCTGCTGCTCGGCGGCCGCGCCGACATGAAGGCCATACGCGACACTGCCAAAAAATCGGTAATCGAGGCCGTGTTCGACACTCGCGGCTTCGACGCCCTGCGCCCCATATTCGAGGCCAACGACCTCGACTGGGACGACGAAATGTGCATACTCCGCCGCGAACTCTCGCCCACGGGCCGTTCGCGCGCGTTCATCAACGATATGCCTGTCAGCCTGCAGGCTCTCCGCGAGGTGGCCATGCGACTGGTCGACATCCACTCTCAGCACCAAAATCTGCTGCTGGCCGACCCCGATTACCAACTGTCAATCATCGACAGCCTGGCCGGAAATGCCGACCTACTGACTCAGTACTCTGCGGCTTACGAGGCCTACAAGCAAGCGCTCAGGCGATACACACAGACCCGCGACATGATCGCCCGCAACCGCGCCGACGCCGAGTTCATATCTTTCCAACTCGACCAGCTGCGCGAGATGAAGCTGCAGCCCGGCGAGCAGGACGCCCTCGAGCGTGAGCGTGACGTGCTGGCCCATATGTCGCAG
>CAMWUM010000029.1 GCA_947177435.1 uncultured Muribaculaceae bacterium | reverse complement strand
ATAGTTATTTGCTAATTATAGTATTTTTATTGTTATGAAATATTTGGTTAGGTGGGGGGAAATAGTTATCTTTGCGAAAAATTGTTGAAACTAATATGATTTCTTTATGAATTTAAACACTACTCACTTGTCTGTCGGCACACTGCTGGCCGGGGGAAAGTACAGAATTGTACGGTTTATCGGAGCCGGAGGCTTCGGATGCACTTACGAGGCTGAGTTCGTGCCTATGAGTTCCCGCGTTGCTATCAAGGAGTTTTTTGTCGGTTCATGCTGCAACCGCGAAGCTACTGGTGCCGTGTCTGTGGGCATCCTCAGCCAGTCTGCATTGGTTGGTAGGCTTGAGGATAAGTTCCGTACTGAGGCCAAGAGACTTTTCAACCTCAAGCATCCAGGTATCGTCAGTGTCACTGACATTCTTGAGGAAAACGGTACCTCTTATTATGTAATGGATTTCATCTTAGGACGTTCACTCCAGTCGGTCATCGACTGTGAAGGCCCGTTGCATGAAGCTCGTGCCCTGCGTTACATCAGCCAGGTGATGGAAGCTCTAGAGTACGTGCACGGCAAGAACATGTTGCATCTCGATATCAAGCCAGATAATATCATGATTGAAGGTGAAACAGATAGCGCCATTCTCATCGATTTCGGTGTGTCAAAGCAGTACGACGAAATTGATGGACATAATACATCCACCATTATGGGGCAAACTCCCGGCTACGCCCCTCCAGAACAAGCTGGTAACAGCCTACGGCAGTTTACACCCGCTGCGGACATTTATGCGTTGGGGGCGACGCTTTATACTGCACTTACGGGGTGTGTTCCACCTAGTAGCCCCGACTTGATCAGTGGCGTGGCGAGCCTTGAACCATTGCCCACTGGTACAAATACTGTCACACAAGAGGCTATCAATAGAATGATGCAACCCAATGTGACACAGCGACCTCAAACCATTGCTGCAGTACGTAACCTCTTAGGTAATGTTGTTCGGATCAATGTTCCTATTTCCTCGGTTCCGACTGCTCCAACTGACGATATGGTTGCTTCAAATACAATCAGTTCTCCCGAGACCGTGGCTGCACCTTATTCCGAATGGCAAGCTTCGAACCAAGAGACTCAGACTGTTCACTTCGAAGAGGCTCCCAATTACGAAGATCCGTCAGATGATATAGACGAGCCTCAGCTCAAGTTGAAGAAATGGCTTTGGGGCGCTATCGCCGCCGTGGCAGTTGTTGCCGTATTCGTAGCCATCTTCTTCACTCGCACCTCGTCCGACGCGGAAGAAGACGCAATCAGTGGTATGGAAAATGATCACGAGTGGGTCGACATGGGTACGAGTGTAAAGTGGGCGACTACTAATGTGGGTGCGTCTTCGTCAACAAGTAAAGGTAGCCACTTTGCTTGGGGTGAAATATCCCCTAAGTCTGAATATACTAAAGATAATTGTCTGATCTTAAGTGAAGGTATGACTGATATTTCAGGGGTAAGTTCATACGATGTGGCCCGGGCTAAATGGGGTGGAAATTGGCGTATGCCCACACAAGAAGAATTCCAAGAGTTGATAGATAAATGTATATGGACTTGGGATGGTAATGGCTATCAAGTCATGGCAAATAATGGTAATACTATATATCTTCCTGCCGCTGGTTATTGTAAGGGAACTAAGTTATATTTGATTGGTGACGGTTGCTATTGGAGCGCTACATCCAGTGGAGTGATACCGGGATTTGACCACCTTGGCAGTTACTGTCTTAGTTTCCGTTCTGATACAAAGGACATGGCCAAAAGTCTTCGTGAAATTGGTCGCTCTGTTCGTCCGGTCTTTTAATAAGGCGAGGTCTATCCCATCTATTGTTAATCAATGTTTTATTTATTATAGTAAGCCGGACAATAAGACTGGCTTACTTGTTATGTGTGCGTCGTTTAATTCGAACATCGAAATTTATTACGTCATACTGTGGGACTGCGAACGATTGGGGGGTGTCAGTTGTTGTATTTTTGTAGCTGAATTCTGAAATGGGAGAGTTTGGCAAAGTTTTTGTAGTAAATAATTTTAAACGAAAATATGGAAATGACTGACAACAAGAATACCAAAGCCCAGGAGGCTCAGTACGAAGACCCTACGATGCATGTCGAAGAGGGCGTGACCGATGACACTGAGATTGTTGACGCCGAGCCGCTTGACGATGAGCAGGCTGAGGTGGCCGACATGTTTGCCAAACTGCAGCAGACCGAGGCCGAACTGCAGAAGAAAAACACTGACTATCTGTACTTGATGGCCGAGTTTGACAACTACCGCAAGCGCATGGTCAAGGAGAAGGCCGACACTATCAAGAACGCTGCCGAGCGCACCCTTAAGGACTTGCTCCCCATCGTGGACGATTTTGAGCGTGGTCTCGAAGCCACCAAGGACGATGCCGACGGACAGAGCGTGCGCCAGGGCATGGAGCTGATTTACAACAAACTGGTGAAATATCTTGAAAGCCACGGCGTTAAGGCTATGGAATCGACAGGCGCCGACTTTGACGCCGATGTGCACGAGGCCATCGCCACAGTGCCTGCTCCCTCTCCCGAGGTCAAAGGCAAGGTAATCGACACCACCACCAAGGGCTACACCATCAACGACAAAGTGCTCCGACACGCCAAGGTGGTTGTGGCCGGATAAAGAAGTCAGCTCACCCCATAAGCCAAAGACAAAGTCATGGACAAGAAGAGAGATTATTATGAAGTGCTGGGCGTCGAAAAAAGCGCCTCGGCAGACGAGATAAAAAAGGCGTACCGCAAGCTCGCCATCAAGTACCACCCCGACCGCAATCCCGGCGATAAGGAAGCTGAGGAGAAATTTAAGGAAGCGGCCGAGGCGTACGACGTGCTCAGCGACCCGGAGAAGAAGCAGAAGTACGACCAGTTTGGCCACTCTATGGGCCCACAGGGCTTCGGTGGCGGCGCAGGCGGCTACTACTCTGGTGGCGGCATGTCGATGGAGGACATCTTCGCTCAGTTCGGCGACATATTCGGCGGCGGCGGGTTTGGCTTCGGCGGTTTCGGCGGAGCAGCCGGCGGCAGCCGTACGCGCCGCAGGGCCCAGCGTCGAGGCAGCGATTTGCGCATACGCGTGAAGATGACCCTCGAGGATATAGCCAACGGCGTATCCAAGACACTGAAAATACCTACCTACGTCAAGTGCGAGCATTGCAACGGCACCGGCGCCAAGGATGGCGTAGCCTTTGCCACCTGCCCCACCTGCCACGGGTCCGGCACCATCAGCCGCGTGCAGAACACGATGTTCGGTGCCATGCAGTCGCAGGCCGAGTGTCCCGAGTGCGAAGGCACGGGCAAGATTATCTCCGAGCCCTGCCAGTACTGCCACGGCGAGGGCGTGGAACGTAAGGACCAGCAGATATCGTTCAACATCCCTGCCGGTGTCAGCGACGGCATGACCCTCACAGTGCCCGGCAAGGGCAACGCTCCACGCCACGGCGGCCAGCCCGGCGACCTGCTTGTCGTTATCGAGGAGGTAAAGCATCCCGAACTGATCCGCGACGAGAACGACGTGATCTACAACCTAATGCTTGATATCCCCACGGCTGTGCTCGGCGGTTCGGTTGAGGTGCCTACCATCACCGGACGCGCGCGCCTCAACATTGCCCCCGGCACCCAGCCCGGCAAGGTGTTGCGCATGCGCGGTAAGGGCCTGCCCTCGTACAACGGCGGAGGCCGAGGCGACGAACTTATCAACGTCATGGTCTATATGCCCGAGAAACTGTCGGACGCCGAGAAGAGCGCCATCGAGTCGCTCAAGGGTTCGCCCAACGTGATGCCCACCGAGGCCGAAAAGAACAGGTTGTTCTCAAAGTTCAAACATTTATTTGACCAGAATGAATAAGATAATATCCGCGCTGGCGTCGGTCGCCCTGTGCGCAGTGTTCGCCTCGTGCTCATTGCTTAACGGCAATGGTCTTGTGATCCGCAAAGACAAAACGCCCGAAAAGCCGGCAGTCGAGGCTTCTGCCTCAGACAGTCAGAAGGCTGATCGCCCGGGACAGACCCAGACCCAGACAGAACCCGAGCGTCCGTCCAAGCCCGCTTCCGTCTCAAAGTTGGCCGGCAAGCTTGAGGGCGAATGGTACATTCTCAAGGCCGGCAGCTACGAGATTACGGCTGAGGAGTCGCCTTACGTCTATTTCGAAGAGGACAAGGGCCGATTCTATGCCAACGATGGTTGCAACATCATCAACGGCGACTACACTCTCTCAGGCGACAATGTGACGTTCGGTAACACCCTTTCCACCAGGAAGAGTTGCCCTGGCGTACTCTTCGCCCCCGCCATAACGAAGGCTCTCAGCGGGTCGGTAAAGATTGACCTGCAGGACAAGGGCCAGGAGACTATGATGACGATGAAGAACGCCGCCGGCTCCACTCTGATGACCCTCACTCGCCACAACCTGTCGGCACTCAACGGCCAATGGTACGTAATGCAGATTGGCGAGCAGAAGATTGACGATGAAAACGTCAATGTTTTCCTCGACATGGGCGAGATGACCACGCACGGCAACACCGGATGCAACTTCTTCAATGGCACGATAGTAGTCAATCCGCACCTCACCAACTCCATCTCGTTCGCCCAGATGGGTACGACCATGCGACTGTGCCCCGACAGCGATGTGGAGATGGCTATGATGGTCGCTCTGGAGCAGGCCACGGTTTACCACCTCGACGGCCATAAGTTGCGTTTGCTCGACCCCTCTGGCACGACACTGATGGTGCTTGAGCGCAAGTAAGTCTGACGCGCGCACCGTGCGTACCAACTATAATATAGAAAAGAGGCGATATTATTTCGCCTCTTTTTTATTTGTACTATTGGAAAAAAGTGGTAACTTTGCATACGAATGAAGACATCTGTTATCATACGGTTCGTGATACTGGGCGTCATTTGGCTTGCGCTCGCCGGCACTGTGCTGGTGCGCGGAGGTGTGACACTCTATAATCTATTCGTGGTGGTGGCTGCGGCCATTATCATATTCGTGCCGATGTACAAAAAATACGTGAAGAATGACAAAGACTGATGACTTGCCTCTGCTTGCGGCCATAAATTCGCCTGCCGACCTGCGCCAGCTGTCGATTGACCAGTTGCCTCAGGTGTGCGCCGAGATACGCCGGCTCTTGATTTCAGAGTTGTCGGTCAATCCCGGCCATTTCGCGTCGAGCATGGGCGCGGTGGAACTCACCGTGGCACTCCATTACGTATTCGACACGCCTTACGACCGCATCGTGTGGGACGTGGGCCATCAGGCTTACGGCCATAAGTTGCTGACCGGCAGGCGTGACGCATTCAAGAACAACCGCAAGATGGGCGGCCTCAACGGCTTCCCCTCGCCCGACGAGAGCGAGTACGATACGTTCTCGGCCGGCCATGCCTCCAACTCCATCTCTGCCGCGCTGGGCATGGCGGTGGCATCATCGCTCAAAAACGACGAGCCACCGCGCCACGTGATAGCCGTGATTGGCGACGCATCCATCGCGGGCGGTCTGGCCTTCGAAGGCCTCAACAATGCCGCCAACACGCCCAACAATATGCTTATCATCCTCAACGACAATCAGATGTCGATTGACGCACCCTCAGGTTCGCTCAGAAACAATCTGCGCCACCTGATGACGTCGAAATGGTACAATGCGTTGAGGTACAAACTCTTCCGCCTGTTCAAGAAGATGGGCATTGTCACTGAGGAGGGCCGTGGGCGCATAATGCGGTTCAACAACAGCCTGAAATCCGTAATAAGCAACGAACAGAATATATTCGAGGGCCTAAACATCAGATATTTCGGGCCTTTTGACGGCCATAACGTCAAGGAAATCGTGAGTGTGCTCCGCGACATCAAGGAGATGAAGGGCCCACGCATGCTGCACCTGCGCACTGTCAAGGGCAAAGGCTTCGCAGCCGCAGAGCAGAACCCCGCAGAGTGGCATGCTCCGGGCAAGTTCGACCCCGAGACGGGCGAGCGCGCAGCCGACAAAGGCAAAGCGGCAGGCATCCCGATGAAATACCAGGACGTGTTTGGCGAAACCCTTACCGAACTCGCCGAGGCCGATCCGCGCATAGTGGCTATTTCCGCCGCCATGCTGTCGGGCACGTCGGTGGCCACGATGCAGCGCCGATACCCCGACAGGGTGTTCGATGTGGGCATCTCCGAAGGCCATGCGGTCACTTTCGCCGGAGGCTTGGCCAAGGAGGGAATGCGCCCCGTGGTGGGCATCTATTCAAGTTTCCTGCAGAGGGCTTATGACAATATCATCCACGACGTAGCGCTCCAGCGGCTGTCCGTCACATTCTGCATTGACCGCGCAGGCCTGGTGGGCGAGGACGGTGCCACGCACCACGGCGCCTTCGATCTGGCCTACCTGCGCACCGTGCCCGGCATGATAGTTTCGGCTCCGGCTGACGAGCACATGCTTCGCCACCTGATGGCCACCGCATTGCGCGGCGACCACGGGCCGTTCGCCATTCGCTATCCTCGCGGGGCAGGCCACATCTCCGACTGGCGCGTGCCGATGCGCGAACTCGAAATCGGCAAGGGCCGCAAACTCAGCGGCAGCGGCGATGCGCGAGTGGCCGTGCTCACCATCGGCACTATCGCCCACGAGGCGGCACAGGCTGTCGAGCAGGCGAGGGCGCAGGGCGTCGAGGCCGACCATTACGACATGGTATTCCTTAAGCCCATCGACACGGATATACTCGACGCAGTGGGCCGCAGCGGCTTGCCCGTGGTCACAGTGGAGGACGGAGCGCTGGCCGGAGGCCTGGGCGACGCCGTGGTCGAATACTTTGCCGCCAAGGGATACAAGAATGCCGTCCGCAGTCTTGGCATTCCCGACCGGTTTGTGACGCAAGGCACTGTGGCGC
Source organism: uncultured Muribaculaceae bacterium (assembly GCA_947177435.1). GTDB lineage: Bacteria > Bacteroidota > Bacteroidia > Bacteroidales > Muribaculaceae > CAG-873. The sequence goes on along the minus strand of CAMWUM010000029.1, from coordinate 4,108 downwards.
AACTGAAAAAGCAGTGCGGCATCGACGCTGAGTCAATTGCCGAAGCCATCATCAAATCTGCCAAGCCATGAGAATAGTCATTGCCGGAGCCGGCGAAGTGGGTTCTCACTTGGCCAAACTCCTGTCTAACGAAGACCAGGACATATACATCATCGACGAGAACGTCGAACGCCTCGACACGCTCAACCAAAAGTACAACCTTATGACCGTGCAAGGCAATCCCGCATCGTTTCTGGCCCTGCGCCAAGCGTCAGCGGGCTCGTGCGATTTGTTCATCGCCGTCATGCCTCACGAAAACGACAACATGGTGGCCTGCTCCATAGCCAAGTTTCTCGGTGCGCGACGCACTGTGGCCCGCATCGAGCACTACGAGTTTATGGAGGAGAAGAACCAGCAGTTTGTCAAGGGCATGGGCGTAGACAAAGTCATCTATCCCGAGTACCTGGCTGCCGAGCAAATCCTAACGGCTCTGCGACGCACGTGGGTGCGCCAATGGTTTGAGATACAGAACGGCGAGATTATCGTGGTGGGCGTGCGCATACGCAGCGACGCCAAGATGTGCGGCATGCACCTAAAAGACTTCGCCTCGACGCACCACAATTTCCACGTCTCGGCCATCAAGCGTGGCGTGGAGACGGTCATCCCCCGAGGCGACGACAAGATGGAGGAGGGCGATATCCTCTACATCACCACTCGACGCGAGCACGTCAACGACCTGCTGGCTCTCACCGGCAAGGTTGAGCACAAGATACGCCGCGTGCTCATCATGGGCGGCAGCAAGATTGCGATACGCCTCGCGGCTATGAACCGCGACGACTTCAGGATCACTGTCATAGAGAAGAACCGTGCCGTGTGCGACAAACTCGCCGTGCGCTGCCCAGGGCTGGAAAGCGTCTACTGGGGCGACGCACGCGACATTGAGACGCTTGCCGACGTGGGCATCGACTCGTTCGACGCTTTTATCGCTCTCTCCGAATCGTCTGAAGCCAATATCCTTGCTTGCTTGACAGCCAAGGAGATAGGCGTTAAGAAAACCGTGGCCGAGGTCGAGGATATACAGTTTATCAACCAGGCCGAGGGCCTGAACATCGGCACGGTGATCAATAAGAAGCTTTTGGCATCGTCGAGCATATTCCAGTTGCTGCTTGATAGCGACTCGAGCACATCCAAGTGCCTGGCGCTCACCGACGCCGAGGTGGCTGAGCTTGAGGTGAAACCGGACTCAAAAATTACCCGTGCTCCGGTAAAGGATCTGAAACTGTCACGCGAGATGACCCTCGCCAGCCTCATACGCGACGGCAAGGGCATGCTCGTCACCGGCAATACCGTCATACAACCCGGCGACCACGTAGTGGTATTCTGCCTGGCCGGTGCCATACATAAAGTCGAAAAGTTGTTTAACTGATAGGCATGCTGCTGAGAAAAGACACCCGCAAAATCAACTGGCTGATGCTGGCTAAGGTGATCGGCTGGCTGCTGATGATCGAAAGCGGCTTTATGGCCATCCCTTGCGCCGTGTCGTTTGCGTGGGGTGAGCAAGACGGTTGGATATTCGCTACGTTTACGATGCTCACCTTCTTCACGGGTTACGTCCTTAACCATTTCCTTCGCCCCGAGCGGCACACTATGGGCAAGCGCGAGGGCTTCCTGCTCACAGCGTTGGTGTGGGTCGTATTTTCGCTATTCGGTATGTTGCCGTTCCTGCTTTGTTCGCATCGCATTGGCGCGGGTGATGCTTTTTTTGAGGCGATGGCCGGATTTACCACCACGGGCTGCTCGGTCTATGCCGATCCGGAGGAGTTGAGCCACGGCGTCAACCTGTGGCGCGCGCTTATGCAGTGGATAGGCGGCATGGGTATCATCCTCTTCACCCTGGCGGTGCTACCGATGCTCAACAGCTCGGGGGGCATGCAGATGTTCAACGCTGAGGTCACAGGCATTACCCACGACAAGATTCAGCCGCGCATCAGCCAAACGGCCAAGGGATTGTGGCTGATATACATAATCATTACGCTTGCCTGCGCGTTGCTGCTGTGGTTGGGTCCTATGTCGCTGTTCGACGCTGTTTGCCACGCGCTCGGCACCGTCAGCACCGGCGGTTTTACCACCCGTGCTGCGGGCCCCGCAGCCTGGGACTCGGGATATGTCGATACCGTAATCACCGTATTTATGTTTACCGGCGGCACGAGTTTTACGCTCGTGTTCATGGCCGCTACCGGGCGCTTTGCTGCTGTAAAGGCTAACGCCACGTTTCGCTACTATGCCTCTACTGTCGCTGTATCCATCGGCATCTTCGCCGCCGTCATGGCCATAAAGATGGGGTGGGGAAGTACACTGCGAGGCGTGTTGATTGACCCCGCATTTCAGATAGTTGCTACCATCACTTCAACGGGCTACGTCGTTCAGGGCCTCTCCGGCTGGGCCCCCGTGCTGCTGGGGCTGCTGCTGCCGATGATGGTGTTCGGTGCCTGCGCGGGCTCGACCTCGGGCGGCGCTAAGCTTGATCGCATGCTTGTGCTCACCCGCTACGTGCGCAACTCATTAAAGCGTACTCTACAGCCAAATACCATTACCAAGGTTGAAATCGACGGACGCGTGTTGACGGCCGACACTGTCAACCAAGCTATATCGTTCCTCGCACTTTACGCAATAGTTATCATCTTTGCAGCTGGAGTGCTTACGCTAATGGGTGTGGGATTGTCGGACAGCTTGTTCTGCTCAGCATCGTGTGTGAGCAACGCAGGCATAAGTCCCGATGCCTTTGGCGGCGACTTGGCCATTTCGTCGCTCCCGGTGGCCGGCAAGATGGTTCTTTCGCTTGCCATGCTCACCGGCCGTCTTGAAGTGTTCACCATTCTGGTGTTGTTCATGCCTGGCTTTTGGCGCAAATAGCGTCATTTTTTGGCCAAAAAATGCAGATGTGGCCCGATTTGCCAGGAAAAAGCGCTAACTTTGTGGTCGATTTCCAATATTGCAAACATGAACGCTTACGCCATATACGCCAAGCAGCTGCTCCAGCTGGTGCTCTCGCCCTCGCGCGGATGGGAGGACATCGTCGCATCAGGCTCCGATCCATCAAAGGCATCGGCGCGGCTTATGATGCCCGCGTTCGTGCTGGCTGCCGTTTCCGACTTCCTGCGGCTGATCTTCGATTCGGAGTTGGCACTGAGCGAGGTCGTGATCGGCGCGGTGGTCACGTTCGTCGCTTACTTCGTGTCGTTCGCCATATCTGTGCAGGCATTCCGCACACGCCTGGGTAAGTATCTCGAAGTCGAGCCCGACAAAGAGCGCAACCTCACAGTCATAGTCTACACTATGACGCTTCTGGCCATGTCGACCATCGTGTGCAACGCCACGCCCTTCTCGGCGATAATGTCATACATTTTGCCGTTGCTCATTGGGCTCGTGGCTTGGAAATCAGCGGCGTTGCTGCGTGTCAAGCCCGACAGCGAGTTCGGGTTTGCCGGCTTTGTGATGATGTTTCTGGCCTTGCCGCCAGTTGTAATCCAATCAGCCTTCGCCTGGATTTTGGCCAAGGCTTAATACATGCATTGACTATGAAAATGGAATCTAAAGACATAAATATAAAGAATAAGCGCGCGAAGTTTGACTACGAGGTACTCGACACGTTCACCGCTGGCCTGGTGCTCACCGGCACGGAAATCAAGTCAATACGCCTGGGCAAAGCCAGCCTGGCCGACACGTTCTGTTTCGTGGCCAACGGCGAGGTGTGGGTCAAGAACATGCATATTGCCGAGTATTTCTATGGCTCATACAATAACCACGCAGCTCGCCGCGACCGCAAGCTCCTGCTCAACCGCAAGGAGATACGCCGACTGGCTAAGGACTCGCAGGAAGCCGGCGTCACCATCGTGCCCCTGCGCCTGTTCATCAACGAGCGCGGCCTGGCAAAGCTCGTCATCGGTCTCTGCCGAGGTAAGAAGGAGTACGATAAGCGCCAGTCGATTCGCGAGCGCGAAGACAAGCGCGCCGTGGCCCGCATGTTTATGAAATAATCAAGATACGGATAAAGCGAACCGGGGCGCGGGGGGCGGGGGCGGGGGGGGGGGGGGGGGTGGGGGGGGGGGGGGGGGGGGGGGGGGGGGGG
>CAMWUM010000028.1 GCA_947177435.1 uncultured Muribaculaceae bacterium | reverse complement strand
GCTGAGCACGGCGGCCATGTACTCCGACGGGTAATTGGCTTTGAGCCAGGCGGTCTGGAAGGCCACCCAGCTGTAGCACGTGGCGTGGCTCTTGTTGAATGCGTACGACGCGAACTTCTCCCAGTCGGCCCATATCTTCTCGAGCACCTGCGGGTCGTGGCCGTTGGCCTGGCCGCCCTCGAGAAATTTGCCCTTGAGGTGGTTCATCTTGTCGATGAGCTTCTTGCCCATTGCCTTGCGCAGGGTGTCGCTCTCGCCTCGGGTGAAGTTGGCCAGCAGGCGCGACAGGAGCATCACCTGCTCCTGGTACACGGTGACGCCGTAGGTGTCCTTCAGGTACTTCTCCATGATGGGGATGTCGTAGACGATAGGCGTCTCGCCGTGCTTGCGGGCGATGAAGTCGGGAATGTAGTCCATCGGGCCCGGGCGGTAGAGGGCGTTCATGGCAATGAGGTCCTCGAAGGTCGAGGGTTGGAGCTCGCGTAGGTATTTCTGCATGCCGGGCGACTCGAACTGGAACGTGCCGATTGTCCGGCCCTCGCAGTATAGCTTGTATGTCTTTTTGTCGTCGATGGGGATATTGTCGATGTCGATATCAATGCCCCGGGTGATCTTGATGTTGGCCAGAGCCTCCTTGATAATCGACAGCGTTTTGAGGCCGAGGAAGTCCATCTTGATCAGGCCGGTCTCCTCGATCACACGGCCTTCGTACTGGGTGACGAGCAGCTTGCCCTCCTCCTTGTCGTTGGCTGTGCTGACGGGCACCCAGTCCGTGATGTCGTCGCGGCAGATAATCACGCCACAGGCGTGCACGCCGATGTTGCGCACGTTGCCCTCCAGGGCCTTTGCGTATTGCAGGGTGTCGATGATCTGCGGGTTGGGGCTCTTGAGTTCGCGTTTGAAGTCGTCGAGGTGCTCGTAGCAGTTTTTGAGCGTGCATTTCAGCTCCTTGCCGTTGACCTCGGGCATGTGCTTGGGTATCAGTTTGGTCAGGCGGTTGCTCTCGGGTAGGGGCAGGTCCACGACTCGGGCCACGTCCTTGAGGGCCGACTTGGCAGCCATGGTACCATAGGTGATGATATGGGCCACCTTCTCCTCGCCGTACTTGTCGGTGACGTAGCGCAGCACGTCGGCTCGGCCGTCGTCGTCAAAGTCGACGTCGATATCGGGGAGCGAGATGCGGTCGGGGTTGAGGAAGCGCTCGAACAGGAGGTCGTATTTGATGGGGTCGATCTGCGTGATGCCAAGGCAGTAAGCCACGGCCGAGCCTGCGGCCGAACCACGCCCCGGGCCTACGCTCACGCCCAACTTCTGGCGGGCGGCATTGATGAAGTCCTGCACGATGAGGAAGTAGCCCGGGAAACCCATCGTCTTCATAATGTGGAGCTCGAATATGATGCGCTCATCCACTTCGGGCGGAAGCGGGTCGCCGTAGCGGCGCTTGGCACCCTCATAAGCCAGTTCGCGCAGATAGTCGGCCTCGAACTTTATGCGGTACAGTTTGTCGTATCCGCCGAGTTTCTTGATTTTAGATTCAGCGTCGGCCTGTGAGAGCACCACGTTGCCCTTCTCGTCGCGGGTGAACTCGTCGAACAGGTCTTGTTCGGTCAGCCTCTGGCGGTATTCCTCCTCGGTGCCGAACGATGCCGGAATGTCGTAGTTGGGCATGATGGGGCCGTGGTCTATGTTGTACGTCTCCACCTTGCCGAAAATCTCCATCGTGTTTTCCAGAGCCTCGGGCAGGTCGGCGAACGCCTGCTGCATCTCGGCCTGCGTCTTCATCCATTCCTGCTTGGTGTAAAGCATTCGCGTGGGGTCGTCGACGAGTTTGCCGGTGCTCAGGCAGATGAGGCGGTCGTGGGCCTCGGCGTCGGCTTCGTTGACGAAGTGCACGTCGTTGGAGGCGATGACCTTTATGCCGTTCTCTGCGGCCAGCCTCAGCAGGTCTGGCTCGATTCGCTTCTGCTCTTCGTATGTGTCGTGGTTGGCGCGCGGCACAGTGGCCTTGTGGCGCTGCACCTCTATATAATAGTCGTCGCCGAAGACAGATTTCCACCATTTCACCTGGCGGTCAGCCTCCTCGTAATCGCCGCGGAGCAGCAGTTGTGGTATCTCGCCGCCGAGGCAGGCCGAGCACACGATCAGGCCCTCGCGATGGGCGGCAAGTTCGGCCTTGTCAGTTCGCGGGTGGGAATAAAAGCCTTCAGTCCAGGCTTTTGATACGAGTTTTATGAGGTTTTTGTAGCCGGTCAGGTTCTTGGCCAGCACAATCAGGTGGCGTCCGATGTCGCGCTTGTCGACGTGCTCGTGCAGGTCTTTCTGGGCCACGTACATCTCGCAGCCGAAAATGGGCTTGAACGGCTCACCCTCGCGCTTGCCGTTGACCTTGTTGACATAATTGAAAAACTCCTTGATGCCAAACATATTGCCATGGTCGGTGATGGCAATGCCGGGCATGCCGTCGGCAATAGCCTTGTCCACCAGGGCATTGATAGAAGCCTGGCCATCGAGCAGGGAGTACTGCGTATGCACGTGCAAGTGTACGAATGACATTTCTCTACAGTCTAAATAACGGTGTCGGAATCGGGGGCGGAGCGCTCGCGGCGGGCGACGGGGAAGATGGCGGTGGGGCGGTTGACGGTGTATTCGGTCATTTGCTCGTCTGACTCGAAGCCGTAGCCCTCGATTACGCGGTCGGAGCGCACGATGTGGATAAACGAGTCGCTGTAGACCTTGCGTAGCCCCTGGTCCCAATACACTTGCTGGGTCATAAAGGTGTCATGCATTGTGTTTACCATCACTACGTTGCCATCGAGGCGCCAGACGCGGCGCTGGCTCAGGTAATGGGCCGAGTCGCAGCGCATGCGCGCCTGCGGGACGAGGGCGCGGTCGTACTGCTCGAGCTCGAGGCCGTCAGGAAAGCGCCAGAACGGCTCTCTCGACTCCTCGTACATGGCCCAGAGCGGGGTTGTGATTTTGTATTTGGTGTAGCCTGAGTCGGAGATGAACGTGGCCACGTCGTAGGTGAGCATCGTGGGGGTGCTCTCTCCGTCGCCGATGTTGCGTACGTAGTGGGCCTTTTCCTTGCCGCAGGCGACAAGGATGAAGGCCGCCAGGGCCATCGCCGGCAGTATTCTCAGGCTGTTCACGGTCAGTTGGTTAGAAGATGCGGCGCTTCTGGAACCATACCTCGTTGAAGTTGATGCCGAGGGTTACGCAGAAGTATTGCTCCTTGATCATGGGGGTGGGGTGGGCCTGGCGGTTCTTGTATTCGAAGGCGAGGTTGAGCATCGTGCGGAATCCGGGCACGGGGAGGCCGATGCCGACCGAGGCGCCGATTTCGCGTATGCCGTTGCCGCGCACCTTGATATAGTCGTTGTTGTAGTACAGGCCGGCGCGGTACTGCGCTCTCTGCCAGTATCCGCCGCGGCGCGAGGGGGTGTACTGCGCGCCCACGGCCGCACGCCAGCGGTTGTCAAACTCGGTGTACTCAAATCCCTCGATCTGGGCGTACTTGGCGTCCTTCCAGGGCTGGTACATGAAGTCGGCCTCGAGCATGAGCTTGTTGTGCAGCATCAGGTTGACGCCAGCGCCGTAGGTGGCCGGCAGGCTGTAGTTGCCGTGCAGGCGCGTCTGGCCCACGGTGTCGACCTTAACGGAGGAGGAGCTGTTGACGTCGTAATATACGCCGTAGGTCTCGCCGTGGAGGCTCTTGGCAGGCGAGTATGTGAGACCGAGCGTGAGGCGGTCGGCGTCGCTGAGGTTGATATTGTACTGCACGCCGAGGTCCAAGTGCCAGTCCTTCACCTCAGTGTAATGTTCGAAGAGGGAGGTGGAGCCGGTGATAGTGTAGGCGTAGACGTCGTTGACTGTCGAGCCGAACATGTAGCTGATGTTGGCGCCGACGTAGGCATTCTTGAATGGCGATACGCCCACGCCGAGGTAGGCCATGCTTATGCCGCCCGTGCCGGAGTTGCGCGTGGCGCCGTTGGTGATGGCCTGGGAGAACGAGTAGCCTGTCGACGAGAACGGCAGCAGGCCGGCGCTGGCGCCCATCCATTTGGTGATCGGCACCTGCAGGGTGATGTAGTCGAGGCCGCCGTTGATGTTGTCCTCCTTGGTGTCGCCCTCCTTGGCCCATACCATGTCGAGGTTGACGCCCATGTCGAAGAGGAACGTCATCGAGTCGATGGCGGCGTACGAGGCGGGGTTCATCACGTTGATCTGCCTGCCGGAGTTCATGGCGTAGCCCACGCCGCCCATACCTCGCTGGGCCGAAGTGGCGTTGTCGTTGAGCAAGCCATAGCCGTAGCGGCTGTACGGGGTCATAGTGCCGTTTTGAGCCACGGCGGCGGCGCACCCGAGGGCGATGGCGGCGGCCAGGGCCAGTATTCTACTTATTCTCATTGTATTCGATGATATGTTTAAGGCCTCGGAGCACGAGGTCGGGGTCAGCGTAAGTGTTGGGTATGGCCAGGAAGTCGGCCAGCTGGCGGGCACGGCCGCCTGTGAGCGCCAGTCGGCAGGGTGCCGAGCGGCGGTAGTAGTACTCTATCTCGGCACAAAGGCCGTGCCAGGCGCCGGACTGCAATGCCTCGGCGGTGGACCGGCCCCACAGCGGGGTGGGGTCCGACGGAGTAGGAGCCAGCGGCAGGCGGCTGGTGCAGGAGTGTAGGGCGCGCAGGCGCATGCCTATGCCGGGAGCGATGTTTCCGCCCAAGAATCGGCCTTGGGCGTCGACGCGGTCGTAGGTCGCAGCCGTGCCGCAGTCCACCACCAGCAGTTCCTCGCCCGGGAAGAGCGACACCGCTCCGGCCATGGCCGCGATGCGGTCCGCACCGAGCGTGGCTCCGGTGGCGTATGCGCTCAGGTCGACGGGCGACGGGGTGCGCGAGTCGAGGCATATCGTGCGGCGTGCCAGTTGTGCGGCGGTCATTGCCAGTCCACGCGCGTCGTCGGCCACCGAGCACACCGCAGCGCAGGCAGGCCGCTCGGCCTCCTGGGCGCACAGATGCTCGATGTCTGCGGCGGTGAGGTCGCCCCTGATCGCGGGGGCGGCGAGCTCGCCATCGCGCCACAGCGCAGCCTTGGCCGAGCTGTTGCCAATGTCTATTGTCAGATAAATAGCCATATCGACCGCAAAATTACGAAAAACGCAAATAACAATCCCTATCCCTCCTCACTTTTTAACTATTATTAGTGCAAAGTGTTTATAAAACGAAGGTGGGCTTGAGGGTGAGCTCGCAACCGAGCGACTCTTTGAAGCGGCAAAGGCCTGGGCTGGGCACCCCGCGCTTTGACGACGGGCCGATGTCGAGGATGCGGTATCCGGCTTCGCGATAATGGGCGAAGAGCAGGGGAGGGAGCATGTTCATCGGGCGCAGTTCGGAGTAGCCGGGCGCATCGCCCCAATAGACTACTTGGCCGATGCCGGGGGCCACATCGTAGACCATGGCGGCGGCCACGTCGGCATCTCCGAGGGTGAGCAGGAAGAAGCGGGCGGTCACCATGCGCTCGACTGTATCGGTCACTTGCTCAAGGCTCATGGCCAGCGGGTATCCGTGGCTTTCACGGTTGGCCTTGATCACGGCGTAGGCGCGGGCGATGTCGTCGGTCTGCGCAAAGGCGAACCCTTGCTGCAGGGTATGGCGGTAGTTCTTGCGGGCCGCGCGGTCAAGGTATTCCTCAAAATGGTCGGCGCGTGATAGGTCGTAATGGTAATTGTAATCGTAGTAGGCACCTTTGGCGTAGTTTGCAATCACGCCGTGGAGGCGGGTGAGCATCTGGCCGCCGTAAAACAGCGGAGGCAGCGTAAAGCGCACCGGCGCGCCGGCCAGGGTGTCGCACAGTTCGCTCACGAAGTCGTATATGCGTTCGAGCGATTCGTCGTCCTTTGTGGCAACCACTTCGCCAAACGGAGCCGAAAACGGGCACAGCCACTCGCCGTCGCGGTATCCCATGGCGGTGCCGAGCCTCGGACGCTCCTTTTCGTCGTAGCCAATGAAAAAGCGCACGGCCTGAGCGCGGCTGGCATTGCCCTCCACAAACGCGCGGCTCCCGTAGACGCACCGCGCCTCAAAAACCGCATAAAACTCATCCGCCGATGCCAGTCGTACAATCATATCGTTAATCGTAAGATAATCAACCAAAAATATCAGAATGCGTACCGGTTTCAATCATCAATAGTGTGAGTTCGGTGTCGTTTTGTTCCCAGACGAGTAGCCAGTCGGGTTCAATGTGGCATTCCCATGCTCCTTTGAATTGTCCGGAGAGTTTGTGCGGTCGATATTGTATGGGTAGTTTGCCCTCTGTAGATAGAATAAGGACGCACTCTTTGAACTTTGACAGGTCAAGCCCTCTTTTGATGCATCGCTTGAGGCTTTTGTCAAACCTGCGTGTTGTATCAATAGAGTAGCTCATATGCCGAAAGCCTTGAACATTTCTTCTGCGCTGGCGTAGTGCGTCACTCTGCCGGCCCGTGCATCTTCGAATGACTCCTCGATGCCGCTTTTCTTGTTCTTCTTTTCGGGCTTGGAGATTGAAACGCCCTCGATTGCGCTCAATATCTTTTTTAGATGCGGCACAATCGACTTGTTCTCAATGTTGATGGTCAGTTGGGTCATAGGCGTTTCTCCTTTCTGTCAGGTGTTTTTGAAAATGGGCCGGAAAGCGTTTGCTCCGGCCCAAGGTGGAGCGGTAGACGGGACTCGAACCCGCGACCCTCGGCTTGGGAAGACAATGCTCTACCAGCTGAGCTACTACCGCGTTTTATATGGCAAAGTTACGCATTTTCCGGCAATGGCGCGCCTTTTTTAACGCTTTTTAGATATTGTGGCAATTAATGATCACAGAAAAGCCGCCACCTGTCGGATTTTGGCAAGGCGTGCCATAAAAGATGGGTCAGACTTTGCGACCTGTTTGTTGTAGTCTGATTGCAGCCTTAGCCAAAGATCAGCCTCGATGCCGAGGGCCGCTTCAAACAGCAGGGCATACTCTGTGTTGACCGCGCGTTTGCCATTCAGCACCTCATTTAATATTGACGGCGGAATGCCAATCTCCTGCGCAAGTTCTTTCTGCGAAATGCCACGATATTCAATCTCATCCTTAATCATCTCTCCTGGATGGATGAGATTGCTGGGGTTGAGGTTGTTGGCAATCATGTTGGGAGCGACCCCTTCAATCTTGACTTTCATAGGCGTATCATTTGTAATGGTTTGACAATTCAACAATATTGCATACGGTAAGCATTGGCTCGTTGTCATTTAGGGTGACAGAAAATTCCACTCTATATTTATCATTGACTCGCACAGAGGAAAGTCCAGCCTTATCTCCGCTGAGCACTTCGTAATTGAGTGATTTGATTTGCCATAGAGTTTCTATCGACGAGGCACCTTTGAGGAAATTTACAGTTTTCTGATATCGCCTCACAATGTCAGGCTGTATCCGATGCTTCTTGTCAGAAGACTGGCCGGTCTCGTAAAGGCGTTGCAGGTACTCTTTCTCAAATGTAACTACCATATATGTTTGTCTAAATAGTGTCGCAAAGATAATAAATGATTTCATAATTCTCAAATTTGAGAATCCGTTTTAGCATAATTTCACTGGGTAAAGGATTGAATATCTCTCAAATGCTGCACAAAAGGGGGAGGAGTGCGCAAAACGTTAAAATGTTAGAAAAAATTGGATTGCGGCGTTTTTTTTGTTAACTTTGTGAATTGAATGCTAACCTTACAAATTTTTTAATATCATGGCAAAAGTACAAGGAGCAGTTACCATCGACGTGGACCGCTGCAAGGGATGCGACCTGTGTGTGGTGGCCTGCCCCACCGACACGCTGGCGCTGCAGCCAAAGGACGTCAACGACCGCGGATACCATTACGCCTATATGGCTCATCCAGAGGCCTGCACCGGATGCGCTTCGTGCGCCACTGTGTGCCCCGACGGTTGCATCGAGGTGTACCGTGTGGTTATAAAGTAACTCCCGTATTTCCTAACCGAATATAAATCAAAGACATAATGGAAGAAGTGAAATTGATGAAGGGCAACGAAGCCATCGCCCACGCCGCCATCCGCTACGGCATGGACGCCTACTTCGGATACCCCATCACCCCGCAGTCGGAAGTGCTCGAGACCCTCGAGGCCGAGATGCCTTGGGAGACTACCGGCATGGTGGTGCTCCAGGCCGAGAGCGAAGTGGCCGCAATCAACATGGTGTACGGCGGCGCCGCCTCGGGCAAGGCCGTGATGACCTCGTCGTCCTCCCCGGGCGTCAGCCTCAAGCAGGAGGGCATATCCTACATCGCCGCATCCGAGATCCCCGCGCTGATTGTCAACGTGATGCGCGGCGGCCCCGGCCTGGGCACCATACAGCCCTCGCAGGCCGACTATTTCCAGGCCACCAAGGGCGGCGGCCACGGCGACTACCACCTGATCATCCTCTCGCCCGCCACCGTGCAGGAGATGGCCGACTTCGTGGGCCTCGGCATGGACCTGGCCTTCAAGTGGCGCAACCCCGTGATGATTCTGGCCGACGGCGTAGTGGGACAGATGATGGAGAAGGTGGTGCTCCCGCCTTTCCGCCCGCGCCGCACCGACGAGGAGATACGCCAGCAGTGCCCCTGGGCCGCCAACGGCCGCCACGGCCGCGACCACCGCAACGTGGTCACCTCGCTCGAGATGGATCCCGAGCGCATGGAGGTCAACAACAACCGCCTGCAGGACACCTACCGCAAGATCACCGAGGCCGAGGTGAGGTACGAGGAGAAGTTCACCGACGACGCCGAGTACCTGATTGTGGCCTTCGGCTCCGTAGCCCGCATCTGCCTCAAAGCCATCGAGGAGATGCGTGAGCAGGGCATCAAGGTAGGCCTGCTCCGCCCCATCACCCTCTGGCCCTTCCCCACCAAAGAAATCGAGCGCCTGTCTAAGCAAGTCAAGGGCATCCTCACCGTCGAGCTCAACGCCGGCCAGATGATTGAGGACGTCAAGCTCGCCGTCGAAGGCCGCGTGCCCGTCTATCATTACGGACGCATGGGCGGCATCGTGCCCGCCCCGGCCGAAATCGAAGAGTCACTCAAATCACATTTCCTCAACGTCTAAAAGCCCAGCACCATGACAGTAGAAGAAATCATCAAGCCTGAAAACAAGGTGTATGCCCGCCCCGAGCTGCTCACCAAAAACATTACGCACTACTGCCCCGGCTGCGGCCACGGCGTGGTGCACCGCCTGGTGGCCGAAGTCATCAAGGAGCTCGGCATTGAGGAAAAGACCGTGGGCGTGGCCCCGGTAGGCTGTGCCGTGTTCGCATACAACTATATCGACGTCGACTGGGTCGAAGCCGCCCACGGACGCGCTCCCGCCATCGCCACCGCCATCTCGCGCCTCTATCCCGAGGATGTGGTGTTCACCTACCAGGGCGACGGCGACCTTGCCGCCATCGGCACCGCCGAGACCATCCACGCCGCCAACCGTGGTGAGAACATCGTCATCGTATTCATCAACAACGCCATCTACGGTATGACCGGCGGACAGATGGCCCCTACAACCCTGTTGGGCCAAAAGACAGCCACTACCCCTTACGGCCGCCGCGCCGACCTCAACGGCTTCCCCATCAAGATCTCCGACATCCTGGCACAGCTTGACGGCACGTGCTACGTCACCCGACAGGCCGTGTACACCCCCGGCCTGGTGCGCAAGACCAAGGCTGCCCTCAAAAAGGCATTCCAGAACGCCATGGCCAAGCGCGGCACATCCATCGTCGAGGTCGTATCCAACTGCCCCTCCGGCTGGAAGATGACCCCCGAGAAGGCCAACGAATGGCTCAAAGAGCACATGACCGAAAAATATCCCCTTGGCGACCTCAAGGACGTAAAAGAATAATCCTATGAAAGAAGAAATTATCATAGCCGGATTCGGCGGCCAAGGCGTACTCTCAATGGGCAAGATCCTCGCCTACGCCGGCCTGATGGACAACCTCGAAGTCACCTGGATGCCAGCCTACGGCCCCGAGCAGCGTGGCGGCACGGCCAACGTCACCGTCATCCTCAGCGACAAGCCCATCTCGTCGCCCATCCTCAGCAGCTACGACACCGCCGTCATCCTCAACCAGCAGAGCCTCGACAAGTTCGAGAGCAAGGTCAAGCCCGGCGGCACCCTCATCTACGACCCCTACGGCATCCACCGCGCGCCCACCCGCACCGATATCAAGGTGCTCGCGATCCCCGCCATGGACGCCACCCTCGAGCTTGGCAACGCCAAGACCTACAACATGATCCTCCTCGGAGCCCTGCTCAGCGCGCGCAACCTCCTCAGCACCGACGCCGTGGTCCGCGGCCTGAAAAAGACCCTCCCCGAGCGCCACCACCACCTCATTCCCCTCAACGTCGACGCCATAGCCAAAGGCCGCTCCCTCGTAGAGTAATCCCCCATCCCATACCACAGCGCCCAATGCTCCCTCCAGGCAGCATTGGGCGCTGACATTATTATTCGTCTTTGAGGGGGTAGCGGTTTTGGTTGAGGATGAGGCGCAGGCCGGAAGAGTAGGAGAAATAGGAGACGGTCCAGTTGATTAGGACAACCAGGCGGTTGCGCATGCCCAGGAGCGAGATCAGGTGAATGAACATCCAGGCCATCCAGGCGATGCGTCCGCCCAGGTGCACCTTGCCCATATCCACGACAGCGCGATTGCGCCCGATGGTGGCCATCGAGCCTTTGTCTTTGTATGCGAATGGCTTGCGCTTGTCCGGCCTGTTGAGGTTCTTGGCCAGTCGGCGTCCCTGTTGGATGGCCACCTGAGCCACCTGCGGATGCCCGTGAGGGTAATCCTTCGTGGCCATCAGCGCGATGTCGCCCACTGCATAGACGCCGTCGACGTCTTTCACCGCATTGTATTCATCCACTTCGAAGCGTCCGCCACGGCCTGCGGCCGCGTCGGCGCCCTCGAGGGTGAAAGGCACGCCGACAACGCCGGCCGTCCATATCAGCATTTCGGTCTCGATGGTCGACCCGTCAGCGAAAGTGGCCACCTTGCCGTCGTAGCTTTTCATAATGGTGTTGAGCCTCACATCCACGAGCAGCTGGCCGAGGTCGCGTAGGGCATCGGCTGAACTTTTCTCGCTCATAGACCCAAGCAGCTTGCCCGAGCCTTCGACCAGGATAACC
>CAMWUM010000027.1 GCA_947177435.1 uncultured Muribaculaceae bacterium | reverse complement strand
ACCATATCATAATCGTCAACAAGGCCCCCGGCGAAATCGTGCAGGGCGACAAGACCGGCGACAAGCCACTGAGCGAAACCGTTAAGGAATGGATAAAGGAGTCGTGCGCCAAGCCCGGCAACGTGTTTCTCGGCGTGGTGCACCGCCTTGACCGCCCCGTGGGCGGCGCCGTGGTGTTCGCCAAGACCTCAAAGGCCCTGACCCGCCTCAACGACATGATACGCAACGGCCAGATGCACAAGACCTACTGGGCCATCGTGCGCAACCGCCCGCCAAAGGACGCCGACCTGCTCACGCATTACCTCACGCCCGTCGAGAAGAACAACAAGACCTACGTAAGCCTCACCCCCAAGGAGGGCGCCAAGGAGGCACGGCTCGAGTACAAACTCATCGCGCAGAGCGATCGCTATTTCCTGCTGGAAATCAACCTGCTCACGGGCCGCAAGCACCAGATACGCGCCCAACTCTCCGCCATCGGCTGCCCCGTGAAGGGCGACCTCAAATACGGCGACAAGCGCAGCAACCCCGACGGCTGCATATCGCTGTTGGCAAGGCGCATACAGTTCACACATCCCGTGTCGGGTGAAAACATCGACGTCACCGCCCCGGTGCCCGACGATACTCTGTGGCAAGCGTTGGCCACTGCCGCCGAGCCCAACGACAACAAAAACACACAAGAATAAATGGATAAGAAAGACCTCAAAATAGTATTTCTCGGCACGCCCGACTTCGCCGTCTGCAGCCTCGAGCGCATGGTGGCCGAAGGCTTCAACATCGTGGGCGTGGTCACGATGCCCGACAAGCCCGCCGGACGCGGCCATAAGATGCTGCAGTCGCCCGTCAAGCAGTTTGCCGTGGCCCACGGCCTGCATCTGATGCAGCCGGCCAACCTCAAAGACCCTGCCTTTATCGACGAGCTCGCCGGCCTTGGCGCCGACCTGTTCGTGGTCATCGCATTCAGGATGCTGCCCCGCCAGGTGTGGCAGATGCCGCGCCTTGGCACGTTCAACCTCCACGCCTCACTGCTGCCCCGCTACCGCGGCGCCGCCCCCATCAACTGGGCCATCATCAACGGCGACACCCGCACGGGCGTCACCACATTCTTCCTCAAGCACGAAATCGACACCGGCGACATCATCAGCCAGGAGGCAATCGACATCCTCCCCGCCGACAACGTGGGCGACGTGCACGACAAGCTCATGCTCCTCGGCGCCGACCTCACCATAGCCACTCTGCAAGGCATACTCCGCGGCGACCTCAAACCCATACCCCAAGACCAGTTGCTGCAAGGCGAGGAGCCGACTCCCGCGCCTAAGATTTTCAAGGATACTTGCCGCATCGACTGGAATAAGCCTGCCGAGCAGGCGCACAACCTGGTACGCGGACTGTCACCCTACCCCGCCGCCTGGACAGAGTTTGACAACGGCATGACGGCCAAGATATTCGAAACGAAAGTCGTACCTGCGTCTTCACCCATTCCCGGCAACGTCACGGCCAAGGACGGCTGCCTGACGATTGATTGCATCGACGGCGCCCTCGAAGTCCTCTCAATCCAGCCCGAGGGCAAAAAGCGGATGGCAACGGCCGACTTCCTCCGCGGCCTGCGCGAAGTGCCGCAAAAAGCGCTGTAAGCCATGGCACTCGCACCATTAGCAGAGCGCATGCGCCCGCAGACGCTCGACGACTACATCGGCCAGACCCACCTCGTGGGCGAGGGCGGCATACTCCGCCGCATGATTGACCAGGGGCGCGTGTCGTCGTTCATCCTCTGGGGCCCTCCGGGCGTGGGAAAAACCACAATAGCCCGCATCGTGGCCAACAGCACCAAAAGCAAGTTCTTCACCCTCTCGGCCGTGTCGTCGGGCGTGAAGGAGGTGCGTGAGGTCATCGACCAATGTAAAAAGGAGGCGTCGAGCATCTTCAACGCCGGCCGTCCCATACTCTTCATCGACGAAATCCATCGCTTCAGCAAGAGCCAGCAAGACAGCCTGCTGGGCGCAGTAGAGAGCGGAATCGTAACTCTTATCGGCGCCACTACGGAGAATCCGTCGTTCGAAGTGATACGCCCGCTGCTCTCACGCGCACAAGTGTACATATTAAAGTCGCTCGAAGCAGACGAACTGCAGCAACTGCTCGACCGCGCCATCACCCAGGACGAGGTGCTGAGCAAGCGCCAGGTGGAGGTCAAGGAGACGGCCGCGCTCTTCCGATTCAGCGGAGGCGACGCCCGAAAACTACTCAACATCCTGGAACTGATAGAGCAGTCAACGGCCATCGGCGAGCCAATGGTCATCACAGACGAAATCGTGATCGAGCGCCTGCAGCAAAACCCGATGGCCTACGACAAGACCGGCGATATGCATTACGACATCATCTCCGCCTTCATCAAAAGCGTCAGGGGCAGCGACCCCGACGCCGCCATCTACTGGCTGGCGCGCATGATCGAGGGCGGCGAGGATCCGGAATTCATCGCACGCCGCCTCGTAATCCTCTCGGCAGAAGATATCGGCCTGGCCAACCCCAACGCCCTGCTGCTGGCCAACGCCTGCTTTGAGACCATACGCAAAATCGGCATGCCAGAGGGACGCATCCCGCTGGCCGAGTGCACCATCTACCTGGCCACGTCGCCCAAAAGCAACTCGGCCTACATGGCCATCGACCGCGCCCTCGCCCTGGTACGCCAGAGCGGCGACCTGCCCGTGCCCCTGCACATACGCAACGCCCCCACCAAACTGATGAAAGACCTCGGCTACGGAGCCACCTACAAATACCCCCACGACTTCCCCGGCAACTACGTGCAGCAGCAGTACCTCCCCAACGCCCTGCTCGGCACCCGCCTGTGGCAGCCTTGCGACAATCCCCAAGAAGCTAAAATGTCAAAACCTAAGCAATAAGTAGCGTTAAAAGGGAGCTGGGATTTGGGAGATTGGAATAATTGTTGTAATTTCGCGGTAGAATTATTCTTACCATGAAAAAACTAAAACAACATAAAGACGAACCCCGCTGGCTCGCTCCGGCACTTTGGGTCGCCGCATTCTCGCTCCCGTTCATATTCACACTGCTTATTCTCGGTCTTGGACATCCTCTCTTCCTACGCAAGGTGGAGGAGATGCAGATTTTCTTCCCCACCACCGATTACTTCAATGAATGCATGCTCATGCCCGGCGGCCTGCTCGAGTGGGCCTCGACCTACCTAACGCAGTTTTTCTATCAGCCCTGGCTTGGCGCCCTGATCTTTGCATTAGTGTTGGCGGCAATGCAGGCTTTGATAGTAAAAGCATGCATAGTGCCGGCGCGTTGGGCCACTGCCACAGGCATTGCCAACGCCATGCTTACGCTCGCCCCGCTCACGCTCGGCTATGTGGTGTACACGCTCAAGTCGCCCGGGTTATTCTTCACCGCACCGCTCGGCATTGCCTCGGCTGCGGCATTGCTCTGGGCCTGCCGATGCGCCAATCCCGCGTGGCTGAAAATCGCCATTGCGGCCGCAACGGCGTTGACCTATCCCCTTTTGGGATTTTACGCCATCCTCGCTTCGGGCCTTATCGCCATCAATACCCTGGCCAGCCGCCAATGGATCACGGCAGCCGTGGCTGCAGCGTCAGGCGCGGGAGTCCCATGGGTATGGTTATACTTCACCGACACCATCGTAATGCGTGAGCATATCTACACCTCGATGCTGCCCCGCTTCCTCGAGGGAGAGGGCTCGCTGATGACACCGTACATCGTGGCTTTCGCCGTCGTGGCTGTGCTTTCGCTCATGGCCGGGCATTACAAAGAAAACCCTAAGCGCCCGCTGTTCTCCGTAGTCCTGTCGCTTGCGCTGATGCTTGCCGCTTACGGCACGGTGCCCGTGTGCAAATACAAAGACCCCAACTTCGAATTCACCCTGCGCCTCGACCGAGCACTGCAAGACCAGCAGTGGAGTGATGCGGTGGAGGCTGCCGAGGAGTTCGACGGCGCGCCCACCCGCCTCAACGTGCTGCTGACCGACATAGCGCTCCTGCGCGCGGGCCAGGCAAGCGACCGGATGTTCGCCTTCCCCATCTCCGACACCCCCTACTCCACCACCTCGGCCCGCGAGGCCACGGCCATGCGCGACGCCGGCGCGCGCCTGCTCTATTACCATTTTGGACGCGTCAACGACGCCTACCGCTGGTGCATGGAGAGCAAAGTGGAATTTGGCCAGAAAGTCGAGTACCTGAAATATATGGCCAAGATTGCCCTGCTCAACGGCGAATCCGCCCTGGCCAAGAAATACCTCAAAGCACTGGCCCAGACGCGCAATTACAAGGATTGGGCCCAGCGCTACATGGCCATTGCCGACGACCCGGCCCTGCTGCAGTCCGATCCCGAACTGGCAGCCATCGCCCCGCTTATGAGTTTTGGCGACCACCTCGGCGGAGACGGAGGCAATATGGAGGCCTACCTACTGCAAGCCACCAACGCCCTGCGCGGAGGCCCGCCACAACTGGTGGAATTGTCGATCATGAGCGGCCTTATCCAGAAAGATTTGGATGAAATCTGGCCTAAGATCGTACTCTACTCCAACACGCACGACCGCCTGCCCCGCCACATGCAGGAGGCTGCCATCATGTACAGCGTGCTGAAGGGCAGTGACGCCTTCCGCCAACTGAAAATCGACCCCCAGACCGAGCAGGAGTTCTCCCAGTTTATCGAGATGGTGCAAGCCAACCAATCCCTGCCCGATGCCCGCAAGGCCGAGCTGTTCAGGCCCCGCTACGGTCATACCTACTGGTACTATTACTTCTTCATCAACAACTTAAAGACAACCTGATGCGTTTCTTATCATATATATTAGCAGCCGCGCTGGTGGTGCTCGCGTCATGCGGCGTGACACCTCCGGCCGACGCTGTCGACTCCGCCGAGCCCATTGAGATTTACCCCGACTATGCCGGAGTGACCGTGCCGCGCAACATCGCCCCGCTCAATTTCGAAATTACCGCCGAGGCAGAAGAGAGCATGGCCGCATTCCACATCGGCGGCCACGAGGAGTACTGCGCCGCAGGCCCCGTGGTACAGATCAGCGAGAAGAAATGGCACAAGATGCTCGAGCAGGCCGCCGGCGGCAAAATCGAAGTGGTATGCTACACCAAGACCGACGGCCACTGGCTGCGCCATCCCGCATTCGACATCTACGTATCCGACTCGGAGATAGACCCCTACGTGGCGTACCGACTCATCGAACCGTCGTACATATCGTTTGAGAAAGTGTGGATAAAGCAGCGCTGCCTCGAAAACTTCGACGAGAGCGACATCTACAACAGTTTCAACTTGTCATGCGAGAAAGAAGGCCAGTGCGTCAACTGCCACTCGTTCCAGGACTACAACCGCAGCGGCAATATGCAGATGCATTTGCGAGTTGGCAAAGGCGGCACGCTCGTGGTCAAGGACGGCGAGGCCCGCAAGGTCAACCTCAAGACTCCCTCGACCATATCGGCCGGCGTGTACCCGTCATGGCACCCCACCCTGCCGCTCATCGCATATTCAGTCAACGAGACAAGTCAGAATTTCCACTCGACACACACCAACAAGGTGGAGGTGCAGGACGCCAAGTCTGACCTTGTGCTCTACGACGTCGACGCCAACACCATTTCGTACATCGCCGCCGACAGCGCCGAACTCGAGACCTTCCCCTCGTGGAGCCCCGACGGCAAGTGGCTCTACTACGTTTCGGCCACCGTGCCGCAACTATCTGACGAGGAGATGGCACGCTATCAGTCGTTCAACTACAAAGACTTCAAATACAACATCTTCCGCCGCTCGTTCGACCCCGCCACGCGCCAGTTCGGTCCTACCGATACCGTGTTTATGGCCTCGGAGATAGGCAAGTCGGCCACGCATCCCCGCGTGTCGCCTGACGGCCGCTTCCTGATGTTCACCCTCGGCGAGTACGGCACGTTCCACATCTGGCATAAAGACGCCGACCTTTATGTCCTCGACCTTGCCAGCGGCGACGTGCGCCCGATGGACGAACTCAACAGCCCTGACGTGGAGAGCTACCACAGCTTTGCCAGCGGCGGGCAGTGGGTGGTGTTCAGCAGCCGCCGCGACGACGGCTCGTACACCCGCCTCTACATCACGCACTTCGACGAGAACGGCGTGGCCACCAAGCCATTCCTGCTGCCACAGAAAGATCCGCGCAGCAACGAACGCCTGTTCCGGTCATACAACGTGCCCGAATTCATGGCTGAGCCAGTCGACGTCAGCAAGTCTGACATCATCGGCGCTATCGACAACGAACCCGCACAGGCCACTTTCAAGTGATATATATGAGGAAGACGCTGCTGACTCTGTGCATGGTCTTGGGCCTCGCGATCGCGGCCCGTGCGGCGCAGTTTGTGGAGGTGGGCCTTTCTGACGGCCTGTTCAACGACCAGGTGCAGTCAGTGTGCATCGACGGCGAGGGCCTTACTTGGGTGGCCACGCGTTACGGTCTGTCGTGCAGCGACGGGCAGAAAGTATCCACTTACTTCCCCTCGCGCGGCATCGACGCCCCGGCCTTCTCCAACAACATCCTGAGCGTGGCCAACGACGGCAGCGAACGCATCTATTTCGTATCAAAAAGCGGATTTGCCTATTACGACAAACGCACCGACGCCTTTGTCATGCCAGAGCAGAGCGAGGTGCAACGGGATATGTGGATGGTCAAGTGCCTGAGCAACGGCGATGTGCTGATCGGCCACGACGCCGGTGTGGCGCGGTACGACGCGGCCACCAACCGCGTGAGAGAGTTCTCCTCGCTCGGCACCGACATCAACGTTACCGGCTCGGTCAAGAGCATTATCGAAGACCGCATGGGCCAGGTGTGGATTGGCACATGGGGCAACAATTTCTACCGCTACTCCCCGCAAGAGAACAAACTATACCATTACCCATCGCTCAACCCCTCCAAGTCGGCATTTACTCTATGCCAAGACGCGCAGGGCAGCATCTGGGTGGGCAGTTGGGACAATGGCCTGTACCGGCTGATCGACCCCTACAATCTCGACCGCCTCTCATGGCAGGAATACAACACCGCCAACAGCACTCTCCACGACGACCGCATCTATGCCATGGCCGTCAACCCCGCCACAGGCCACCTGTGGATTGGCCACCGCAAGGGAGTGTCAGTGTACAAGGACAGCGACTTCACATCGCTGGCCGACGAATGGCCCGAGTTGCCCCAACTCGGCGAAGTCGACTTCATCGCTCCGGGCCTCGACGCCCAGATGTGGCTGGGCACTCTCGGCAAGGGCGCAGTGGGCCTTGACACGCGCCCTGCAGTCTTCGACTCCGCCAAGCCCGCTTATCCGGGCATAGGCGAGGTGTCGGCCGTGGTCACATCCACATTCATCGACCGCGACGCCACAATCTGGGCCGGATTCGGAGCCTTCGGCATTGCCAAAATTGCCCGTGGCGGCGAGCACTGGACCTACCCCTATGAGCAGGTGGGCTTTGGCGGCACGGTCGACGTGTCGTCGGTCTATGCCATCTGCGAGCGTCGCAACGGCGAGATGTGGCTGGCCACGTACAACGGCGATGTCATGGCCCTCGACCGCGAGCGGCACCTCAAGCGGGTGTACCGAAGCGAAGACTCACACCCCCGCCCTTACGGACATATTATGGAGTTTTACGAGGATAGCGACGGCAACCTTTGGCTGGCCTCCTCTCGCGGCGCTGACGCATTGATGGCCAACGGAGCCCAAAAGCCAGTCGGTGGCATCGACAGCCGCGTGTCGGGCATTGGCCAGACCGGACGGCATATCTACTTCGCCACCACTGAGCAAGGCCTGTTTAGATGCCAAGTGCCATCAAAGGGCGCGGACACCATACTGGCCGAACGCGTCAACCTCCCCGGCCTCGACCAGCAGCCACTCATCACCGACCTGGTGGTGTCAGACAGTTGCCTGCTCATATCCACTGAGACCGACGGCATTTACGCCTACTACCCCGCTACCAACACGCTGCGGAGCACTAACTATATCACTCCGAGCATCGGCATGCGCATCAGTTCGATGATGCGCACCCCCGACGGCACGCTCTGGATTGCCACCAACCGCGGCCTGTTTGCCAAGACATCCGAGGGGCCGCTGCTGAAATTCACCACCGACGACGGCCTCCCTTCTGACGTGCTCATGGGCGGCATGTACTGGCGCAACGGACAAATGGCCATAGGCACGAGCAAGGGCGTAATGCAGTTCGACACCTCCCGCGCTCTCTCCATGGCCCGAGCCTATGCTGACCCCAGCCATGCATTCGGCCTTATAGGCCTATCGATCGGCGGCTGCGACTTCAGAGCCATGAGCACCGAACAGCGTCAAGAGACCACCTATGGCGTAACGCCCTACTATGCCGAGCGCATCATACTCCCCCACGGCTACAACAGCGTCACGCTCACATACGGCTCGCCGGCCTGGCGCCACAACGGCGACAGCCAGTTTGCCTGCATGCTCCAGGGCTACGACTCCGACTGGCGCGTTGGCGAGAGGGCAGTCACCTACTCCAATCTCCCTTACGGCACATACAAGTTCAAAATCAAGCCGTTCGGCTCCGATGTAGAAAAGACGGTGCTCCTCGTGGTCAAGCGCCCGTGGCACCACTCTTACTGGGCCTACGTGCTGTATGTACTTATGGTACTGACGCTCCTGTACTGCTCGTGGCTGTTTGTCAAGCATCGCGAACGCGAACTGGCCAAAATCCGCGTGCTCGAGATGGAGAAAGAGAGCATGCAGCAGGTCAACCATACCAAACTCGTGTTCTTCACCAACGTCACCCACGAACTGCTGACCCCTCTGACCGTGATTTCGGCCGGCATCGACGAGCTGAAAGAGTCGGCCTCCGGAACCAATCCGGTCGTGTCCCTTATGGACGTGAATGTCAAGAGGCTTATCAAGCTGATGCAGCAAATCCTCGAATTCCGCAAGGCCGAGAGCAACAACCTGCGCCTGAAGGTCAGCTACGGCGACGCCTCGCTGTTTGTGCGCCGCGAGGCCGATGCCCTGAGCCCGCTCATCAACAAAAAGCACCAGACCCTGACGGTCAACTGTCCCGACGAGCCCTTGATGGGATATTTTGACAGCGACAAGCTCGACAAGATACTTTACAATCTGCTCTCCAATGCCGCCAAGTACACCGGCGAACGCGGGCTCATCGACATTACGCTCCGCCGCGACGGCGACTACATGGTAATCAGCGTCTCCGACTCGGGCCGCGGCATACCCAAAGACAAGATCAAAGACCTGTTCACGCGATTCTACGACGGAGAATACCGCGAATTCAAGACCATAGGTACAGGCATAGGCCTGTCGCTTACCCGCGACCTGGTGGAACTCAGCCACGGCACTATCGAAGTGGAAAGCGAGGAGGGCGTGGGCACGACCTTTACCGTGCGCTTGCCCATCGAGGCCTCGCACTTCAACGCCGACGAGATGCAGTCACAGCCGGCCGAACAAACAGTCCTGAAGCCAAAAGACGCCGATGGCACAGACCCGGGCGACGAGGCCGACGACTCTAAGCAGGGCACCGTGCTGATAGTCGAGGACAACGAGGACCTGCGCGCCATGATGGTGCGCCTGCTCGAGCACGACTACCACACCGTCGACGCCCTCGACGGCCAGGCTGCCCTCGAGCTGATGGCCGGCCGCGACATCGACATCGTGATTACAGATGTAATGATGCCCCGGATGGACGGTCTCGAGCTCACTCGCCGCCTCAAGCAGGACATCAACACCAGCCACATCCCCGTGATAGTGCTCACGGCCAAGAACCAGACCGAGGACCGCGCCGAGGCCTACGAATGCGGAGCCGACGCCTACCTGTCGAAACCATTCAACCTGACCGTGCTCCTCGCGCGCATACGAAACCTATTAAAATGGCGCAGCAGCAGGGCCCAGGATTTCAAAAACCAGCTCGTGGTCGAGATAAAGGACATGGACTACGACTCGATCGACGAAACGTTCATCACACGCGCCATAGAGATTGTGGAGAAGCACCTTGACGACGCCGAATTTGAGGTGCCGCAGCTAGCCAAGGAAATCGGCGTGGGCAAGACCACGCTCTTCAACAAACTCAAGTCGCTAACCGGCATGAACCCGACATCGTTCATCCGCAACGTCCGACTCAAAGCCTCGTGCAAAATCATGAACGAGAACCCCGGCATACGCATCTCTGACCTTGCATACATGGTCGGATTCTCCGACCCGAAATACTTCAGCATTTGTTTCAAACGCGAGTTCGGCATGACGCCCACAGCCTATGTCGACAACGCCACGCCAAAGGAGGAGTAATTGATAGTTAGACAGATACCGAATTTGTTACCATGAATATTGGCAATAATTACACCAAAAAAGGCAATAACTATACCTATTTTTGGAGATATTGCAGTTAATTTGCATCGTGAAAAAGTGCCTTAGAATAGATCAATA
Organism: uncultured Muribaculaceae bacterium; assembly: GCA_947177435.1. Taxonomy (GTDB): domain Bacteria; phylum Bacteroidota; class Bacteroidia; order Bacteroidales; family Muribaculaceae; genus CAG-873. The sequence continues at coordinate 812 of CAMWUM010000027.1, read as the reverse complement.
AACCTAAACAATTTTATAAACCAATTTCAAATCTATCATGAAAAAGTTCTTTGTGATGTTAGGATTGCTGCTCGGATTCTTCGCGCAGCAGTACGCATCAGCTGAGCCAATCACGGCTCCGGAGGCTGGCAAGGAGTACTACATCGTACACTCCTCCGGTATGTTCCTTTCGCATGACACCGATGCCAACAGGGCCAAAATCTATGGCGCCGGCAAAAACGACAACCAGGTCTGGGTATTCGAGTCCACCGGCGAGGATTCGTACTACATCAAAAACACCACCACCGGCCAGTATCTCGGCAGCGACAACGGCTGGACCGCACAGTTTGCCGCCACCCCGGCAGAGATGCCCAAAGGCGAAACTTTCGCTCGCTGGGACCTCAACATTTCGTACCTCTCAGACTGGCTTGTTCTCAAAAACGAAGGCAGAGGCCTATACTTCGGCTCTGACGACAACAACGAAGGCACTACCGTGTACACCAACAAGAACGGCAACGACGGCAAGCACCTCTGGTACCTCTTGGAGAAGACCGCAGGCGCGTATACCGGTGCCCTCGAGTCTCAGATCGCAACTGCTGAGGCGCTCATCGCTGAGATCGGCGCCAACGTCGGCTCAGGCCACGGCCAGTACGCGCAGGCTGCTGTCGACGCGCTCAACGCAGCCCTCGCCACTGCCAAGGCTGCCATGAGTTCGTCTGACCAGTCTGTCGTAAATGACGCCGAAGCAGCGCTCAAGACCGCTATTAGCAATTGCCAGGCGCTCGCAACATCGTTATCGGCCTCCCCAAGAAGTACGCTTTCACGCAGAAGGG
>CAMWUM010000026.1 GCA_947177435.1 uncultured Muribaculaceae bacterium | reverse complement strand
GGCCATAGCCGGGGCGCAATTACATTTTCGACGCCAAAGTTACACATAGTTTTTCAAACGTAAAAAAATCTTTTGTATAACTAATGTTATATTTTGTAAATTTTAGTTAACGAATTTCCTAATTAGCAAGCATAGGCAAATATTACTTGCAATTAGATAATATTACGCAATTATATGCAAAACACACAGCATGCATCTGCCTCTGGTCCGAGTGGGGCATTGCGCAGGCAACGCGGAGAACCAAAATAGCCGGCCGGCCAAACAATGCAAACAAACGCAAAACACGAGGCTGAAACCCTACTATATACATATATTATAAGCGGATTGCCCCACAATTAGCCGTCAAATGCCAAAAAAAGCAGAAAAAACGTCGGAAACACACTAAATTTTAAACATTATTTTGTTGTTTGAAAAATAATTACGATATTTGCACTCTGAAAACGGGGGAGCCTCCGCGCCTCCAAATAAAAGATACATTAAATACCCATAATAACCCTACACGATTATGACCAAAGCAGACATCGTAAATGAGATTTCTCGCTCGACCGGCATCGACCGCGCAAAGGTCCTCGGCACCGTTGAGAAGTTCATGGAAATCGTAAAAGATTCTCTCGCTCACGGTGAGAACGTTTATCTCCGCGGTTTCGGCAGCTTCATCGTTAAGACCCGCAGCGAGAAGACCGCCCGCAACATCTCGAAGAACACTACCATCATCATCCCCGAGCACAAAATCCCCGCTTTCAAGCCCAGCAAGTCGTTCATGAACGACGTGAAGTAAGAAAGCCCCACACACACCGTCTAACCCTTTAATTCCAGCGAAACAATGCCTAGCGGAAAGAAAAGAAAAGGCCACAAGATGGCCACCCACAAGCGCAAGAAGCGCCTGAGAAAGAATCGCCATAAGAAGAAGTAAGGCCTGCCGGCCTACTCGGCATTCTTCGTCAGAAAAAGTTAACGGACATACTGGGCTGCGGGGGCATATAGCGATATCTCTGCGGCGCAGTTTGTCCTTTCTTTTTTATCATAACTCAACCAATTGTTAATGAAAAGCGAATTAATCATCGACGTGCAGCCCAAGGAGGTGTCAATAGCCCTGCTCGAAGACACCCGCCTGGTCTCCCTGCAGAAGGAGGCCCGGGGCATCGCATACGCCGTCGGCGACATCTACCTGGCCAAGGTCAAGAAGTTAATGCCAGGCCTGAATGCCGCCTTCGTCAATGTCGGCTATGACAAGGACGCTTTTCTCCACTACCTCGACTTAGGCTCGCGATTCGCGAGCTACCAAGCATTCGTCAAGCAGCTGCTCTCGTCAGACGGAGGCACCTACACGCCCCTGACCAAGATGAAGATGCTGCCTGACATCGACAAGCACGGCTCAATCTCGCAGACCCTCCAGCCCGGCGACGAGCTGCTGGTGCAGATTGTCAAGGAGCCCATATCGTCAAAGGGCCCCAGGCTCACCACCGAGCTCTCGTTCACGGGCCGCTACATGGTGCTCATCCCATTCTCCGACAAAATTTCCATCTCGCAAAAGATCAAGAGCGCCGAAGAGAAAGTGCGCCTGCGCCAGCTCATCGCATCGATCAAGCCCAAGAACTTCGGCGTGATCGTGCGCACCTCGGCCGAGGGCAAAGGCGCGGCCGATCTCAACAGCGAGATGCTCACCCTGCGCACATGCTGGGAGGAGACCATTGAAAAGGCGCGCTCCGCCAAGGCCCCGGCCCTCATCTTCGAAGAGGAAAGCCGCATCGTGGGCCTGCTGCGCGACGTGTTCAGCCCGTCGTTCGAAAACATCTACGTCAACGACCCCGAGGTGCTCTCGCAGGTCAAGAAATACGTGTCGATCATCTCGCCTGAGCGCGTCGAAATCGTAAAAGAGTACAAGGAGCAAATCCCGATTTTCGACCACTTCAACGTCACCAAGCAGATCAAATCGTCATTTGGCAAGACCGTATCGTTCAAGTCAGGCGCCTACCTCATCATCGAGCACACCGAGGCCCTGCACGTAATCGACGTCAACTCGGGCAACCGCTCCAAGGCCGCGCAAGACCAAGAGACCAACGCCCTCGACGTCAACCTGCGCGCCGCCGACGAGATAGCCCGCCAGTTGCGCCTGCGCGACATGGGCGGCATCATCGTCATCGACTTCATCGACATGAACAAGGCCGAGCACCGCCAGGCCCTCTACGACCACATGCGAGAGATTATGGCCAACGACCGTGCCCGCCACAACATTCTGCCCCTTAGCAAGTTCGGACTGATGCAGATCACCCGCCAGCGCGTCCGCCCAGCCATGGACATCACCACCGAAGAAACTTGCCCGTCGTGCCACGGCAAAGGCCAGGTGCAGCCCTCGCTGCTGTTCACCGACACGCTCTTTGAAAAGCTCAAGTACGTGCTCGAGGACATGGGCCAGACCGGCATCACCCTCTATGTGCACCCCTACGTTGACGCCTACATCAAAAAAGGCCTGTTCTTCACCTCGCTGCTCTACAAGTGGAAGCGCCTGCTGCCCGGCTCGTTCACCATCGTGCCTGACCAGTCGCTGGCTATGCTTCAGTACAGAGTCCTTGACTCCAAGCGCAACGAGATAGACCTGAAAGAAGAAAAAGACACAGGCACCTCAAGCGTCGAAAAGACCAAAAACAAAGCCAAGAATCGAGGTCGCGAAGAAAGCGACAAATAGCCCCAATTAAAAGGCTGCCTGACTTTGGTTCAGGCAGCCTTTTGATTGGGGTAAAGTCATTGTAACTTATGGTTTAAGGACTGTGTATATTTTTGTTGGTTCACAAGCCATACCTTCAAATAGGTTGTGCATCTTTCTTACAGGTTTATATGTCGGACTGGGTTCATCGACAATGTTTTGAAGCATTATGTCATCAATTTGATTGAATAATCGCATCACGGCGCGTCCAATTGCCCATGCTAAATTGACGGGAACAGCATTACCGATCTGTTTGTATTTGGCCGAAAGGGAACCGCAAAATTGCCAACTGTCTGGAAACGTCTGAATGCGGGCATATTCACGGATGGTTAAAGGCCTGGTCTCTATAGGATGGCACCTTTCAGTCTGTTTTTGGGCAGGAGCACATGTGAGTGTGAGGCTTGCTTCATCCATAGATAGACGACGTGCCATTCCAGTCTTGCCGCCTCCGAGGTGGTAGCTGCCTTTCATATATTCTTTAGCGACATCATCGGGCAAATCTCTCCAATCGCCCCCTTCGGGTACGAGCTTCATCACACGTTCCTTTGCGGCAGGATATTTCTGCCCCTCGCTCTCAGGGACATCACAATCGTAAAGGTTGCCAGAAAAAAAAGCGTCTCTAAGCGTACGTATATCTCCACATACAGATGGCCATTTGAAATCAACAAGATGGGCTATGTCATTCCTAATTGCAATGAGAATAATTCGTTCTCTTTTTTGTGGGACATTATATAGAATGGCGCGAAGCACTCGTGGCTCAATGAGTGTATAACCGAGCTCCGCGATCACGGACTTAATGGTGTCAATTGTGTGTCCGTTGTCGTGCTCCAACAATCCCTTTACATTCTCTGCCACAAACACTTTTGGCTGAGTTTCTTTTACGGCGCGAGCCAATTCAAAGAAAAGTGTGCCTCTTGTTTCTTCAAATCCAAGGCGTTTGCCGGCGTATGAAAAAGCTTGGCACGGGAAGCCACCCGTCAATAAATCTACTTTGCCATAGTACGGAGTAAAGTCAATATCATGAACATCGCCTTGCACAACATTCCAATCGGGCATATTTGTTTTGAGGGTCGCACATGCGTCCTTGTCATACTCATTAAGGAGCAGATGCTTAAATCCGGCCTTGTGCATGCCTAAAGCCAGACCGCCACCGCCAGCGAATAGCTCGATTGACGTAAAGGTTCTTTGCGGCACAACTACGGATTCTTCTTCCCAAGTGCTATTCAGCATTGCTGAAATCTCATGGAATGAAACGAGTTCAGAAGCAACAAGATACTTTCTGTTATACTTGTCTATGTGAACGTTGCATTTGCCGTTGGCGATCCATTTGTCAACTGTGGCACGCGAAACACCCATAATGTCGGCGAAATTGTTCAGTGATATGTGTGTATCTCGATTCATTTGGTTGTGAATTTGTCAAATCCCTCGTATGTTGAAAAAGCGAGGAGGTAAAGACCAGTGAGAATGTCTGCATGCTCCTTTGTCAGTTCTTCGTATACTGTGTTGTTAAGAACAAACCGGGGATTATCCTTTACGACATCTTCTATTATTTGTGGCAACGCCACACACAATCTACAGAAAGCATCCTCTATGCCAAACACAAGAGCATAGAACTTATCCATTGACATTCTGCGAATCTTTTTATGCTCTCGAGATTTACCATCAAGGGAAACTCTCCATGCATCGTCACGCGAACGTTTAGAAATAACTTCTACTAGGTAACAAGTGGCTTCGTCATCGTCCAACAACTTCCCCTGCATTTTCATATAAGTTTTTTGAGACGAAGCCGAATTCATAGTGTTATGTTTATTCTTCATTTCGACGTAGATGTGAAGTTCATCATTCTCTACATCAAAACCGGAATCCGGAACAATCCATCCATGACCTGCGTAGCGGAAAATGTTTTGATGAAAATACCCAATACGATTGGTATTGGACTTATCTATCTGACGGAAACATTCATCTTCAACTGCATGTCGAATCGTTTTGCCGTAGACTTTAGCATCAAAAGTCAGCTTAATAGGATCAATGACATTTTCATTGAACTGGTCAATAGTAATTTCACGTCGATAGGCCTCAACGGTCTTTTTGACGTGTTCGTATATATCTTTGTCAGAAATAAAGCCGAGGTTGTATCTGTTCATCACAATAGGTAATCCTGGTTTAATTAGAAGTATTTGCAAAGTTACAAAAAAAATCGATGTATCCTTTATAACGTTCAGTTTTTTTGTGAACGTTATCCACGTTATCCGAGGTTAGTTTTCGTTGAGGCGGCGGCGCTCGAAGAAGGCGCGGGTAAAGAGGAGGAAGATGAGCATGCCGGCGCATTGCATCATGGCCACGACGCGGAAGGCGGCGGCGAAGCCGGCCATCTCGGCGATGAAGCCGCCCAGGAGGATGCCTATTCCCATACCCAAATCCCAAGAAATGAGGATGGAGGAGTTGGCAGTGCCTCTTTGGTCGTGGCGCGCCATCTTGACAAACATGTTGAGGAAGGCCGGGTACATTTGCCCGTTGCCGAGGCCGATGAGCAGCGCGGCCAGGTAATAGCTCCAGGGTGTGGCCACGAAGGCGAAGAAGCCGTAGCCCACCATAGAGAGCACGACGCCCACGGAGGCGTTGCGCGTCATCTTGCCGGCGCGCAGGCTTTTGGCTCCGAACAGGCGCGAGAGTACCAGACCACCCGAGAGGATCATGAAGAATATGCCGGTGCCGTCGGTGATGCCGAGCTCTTGTTTGCCGTAGATGGCTACGTAGTTGCTCATTATGCCCCAGCACAGTCCGAAGAATAGGATATTGACAGCCAGCAGCCATGCGCGGCCAAGGAAGAAATGATCGAGGCTGAGCACGGGCTTGGCCGCCACCTTTTCGCGGCGCGGGAGCCGGACGCGCGTAGAACACAGAAATCCGAGGAATGCTAGGGCGAGCGACAGCCAGAAAAGGAGGGTGAAGTTTTGCGTGGCGTGGTAGATGTAGATGCCCACGCTGGGGGCGACGGCCATGGCTATGTTGTTGCTCAGGCCGTAGTAGCCGAGACCCTCGTTGCGGCGCTCGGAGGGGAGCACGTCGATGGCCACGGTGCTGTTGGCCACGGTGGTGGCGCCGAAGGGGATGCCGTGCAGCGTGCGCACGATGGCGAACATCAGCAGTGTACCGGCGCCGATGTAGCCCGAAAAGCAGATGAAGAAGGCCAGGAAGCAGATGATCAGCACGGTCTTGCGGTCGAACGTGTCGACTACGAATCCGCTGAACGGCCTGACGAGCAGGGTGGCCACGACGTAGCCCGACAGCACCAGGCCGATCGTGTCCTTATTGGTGCCGAATTGCTCGTCGAGGTAGATTGGCAGTAGGGGAGTGAGCAGGTAGAAGGCAAAGAAGAGCAGGAAGTTGCAGGCCATTACCTTCAGATATTCTCTATTCCAAAGTTTTGGCATGTCTTGTTTCATAGCATTTCCTTTACGCACTCGATTGTGAGGGGCGCGCCCCAGTGGCCGCCCAGCAGCACAGATGCCGGAGAGGCGGAGAACTCCGTGCCGTCAGCGTCCTGCCAGCTCACGGGCGTGAGCATGTCGCCCTGCTCCATATTCTGTGCCAGGCATTTGCCGCCGTGGTGTGCGGCAGCCTCCTGCAGATCGTCCAGGCTAATGGCAGACAGGGGCTTGCTTTCGTCATAGCCATGTGTGCGATGGATGGGAGTGTCAGACGGCCTCGATAGGTCGGTGCCATCCCAGCCGGGGAGCGCATTCCACTTGTCGAGTCCGCCGAAATGGGCGTCGATGCGGGCGTTGCAGCCATGCTTTTTCCAATAGAGCGGAGCCAGATGGTTGCGTCCTGCCACCCAGCGCATTCCTGCCTTGATAAGCCAAGCCGGAGCCAGCGGGGCCAGAGAGTAATACCACGGCATCGAGGCTGCCAGTCGCTTGAAGTATTCGTCGGCGGGGATGCCGGAGCGAAAGTGCGTATAATTTTCCAGGAGGTCAGAGTCTTCGTACCACATGCCGTGGAAATTGTCGGTGGCGAACCACCGCACGTCGAACACTTTTTCGGGTGACGGACAGCGAAGGGCCCGCATCAGCCGGCTCTCAAACTCGTAGTTGGTCATGCGGTACTGCGGGCCGCCGCCGATGTTGTAGAACCGACACCAGAACTCCTCCGGGATGTCGGCCTCGCAGACGTTGGCCAGCAGGCGCCCTGAATCCTCGGCCGTCACCCACTCGAGCACGCCGCGCACCGGCACGTGGAAGGCGATCGGGTCAGAGGCGTTCATAAGCATGGCCCGCGACAGGATGCCAGTCTGGCGGAGCGATACCCACCGGCGCAGCCCCGAGTCGGAGAGGATGCGCTCGGCCGCAACCTTTGAGCGTGCGTAGGCGTCCATCTTGGCCGGGCGCATAGGGTCGCCGCTGCGACCCCAGTGCTCGGGCGGGTTGCATGGGCCGTACTGCGCCACGCTGCCGATGTACACCACCGCCACCTCGTCGCGGCGGGGCAGCCGCTTCACCTCGTCCACGATTGTCTGCATGGACTGCACGTTGACTTTGAATGTGTCGAGCGGGCGGTAATCGGCCTGGGGCGACACCATGCCGCCCACGTGCAGCACGTAGTCGGCCTGCTCCACGCCTCGGCGTATGTCGGCGGTGTTGAGCAGATTGCCCCAGATGACGGAAATGCCGTCCATCTTGAGGTATGGGGCCAGTTTATTCTCGTTTTTCTTGCCGGGGCGGGCCAGCAGCGTCAGTTCGAAGCGGTCGAGGCGCTCGGCGAAGACCTTGACGGCCTCCATGCCCATCGTGCCGGTGCTACCGGTCAGGAACACGCGCCTTTTCCTCTGAGTCCTATCCATAGTATTCGTAATAATTACGGCGCAAAAGTACGAAATTATTTCCGAATTTGGGACGAAATACGTAACTTTGCCGTAATGAAAAAGATCGCAATATTCGCGTCGGGCTCCGGCACCAATGCCGAGGCCATCTGCCAGAAGCTGGCGGGTCGCGACGACATAAAAGTGGAGGTGATGGTGTGCAACCGCCGCCAGGCCGGTGTCTACGAGCGTATGGAGCGCATGGGCGTTGAGTCGGTGTTCATGGGCAAGGCCGAGTGGGCCGATGGCGCCCGCGTGCTCGACCTGATGCGCAGCCGCGGCATCGACCTCATCGTCCTGGCCGGCTTCCTGGCCTACATCCCGCCGGCGTTGATCGAGGCCTATCCCCAGCGCATCATCAACATCCACCCGTCGCTCCTGCCCCGCCACGGCGGCCCGGGCATGTACGGCCACCACGTGCACGAGGCCGTGCTCGCCGACGGCGACAAGGAGAGCGGAATCACCATCCACTACGTCGACGAGCACGTCGACGGCGGCCAGATCATCTTCCAGGCCACCTGCCCAGTGCATCCCGATGACACTCCCGACACCCTCGCCGCCCGCATCCACGTGCTCGAGCACGCCCACTATCCGCGCATAGTCGAGGAGTTGGCGTGAATTTCGGGGTAAGGTTTGGTGGATTGGAAATGATTTTGTAATTTTGCGGAGCATTTGGTTTGCGCAAGCAATCAAAAGGGAACACGGGTGAGAATCCCGGACAGTCCCGCTGCGGTATATCCATCGTCGCCCTCGGGCGGCTCATCCGCGCAAATGCCACTGCCGGCCGTTGGGGCTCGGCGGGAAGGCGCGCTCGATGACATGGAGGAGTCCGAAGACCTGCCAGATGCATTGATTTGTTTTTCTTTCCAGGATGAGAAAACATTTAATGACTGTCATATGTGCCTTTGTGGGTATGTGTGTGCGCGCTGCGGCCAGCGAGCCTGATGATTCTGTGCTATTGCAGGGCATCGAGGTGGTGGGGCAGCCCGTGGAGCGTGCCGTCGGGGCCAGCGCGCCGGTGCGGGTGCTCGACAGCGAGCGCATGCTGCGCGAGGGCGCCACGTCGGTGGCCGACGCTGTGCACCGTCTGCCGGGCGTCACTCTGCGCGACTATGGCGGCGCAGGCGGACTCAAAACGGTGTCGGTCAGAGGATTTGGTGCGTCACACACAGCTGTGGTCTATGACGGGATGCCGCTCTCCGACGCTCAGACGGGCCAAATTGACCTGTCGCGTTTCTCAATCGACAATGCCGCGTCGCTCTCCCTGGCAGTGGGCGACAACGACGATATATTCATCCCTGCTCGCGCCGCATCAGCGGCCTCGGCTCTGAGCATCGCCACGCCGATGCCGTCTGCCCGTGCCGATGCCGTGGCGCAGCTGAGGGTGGGCTCATGGGGAAGCGTCAACCCCTACCTGCGCCTTGGTTCGCCCATAGGCCGAAAGGCAGCTCTCAGCGTGACAGGCGAATACGCATACGCCAAGAATGATTATCCATTCGAGCTTCGCAACGGCACGCTCGTTACCACCGAGCGTCGCAGCAACAGCCGTCTGCGCAGCGGCCACGTCGAGGCCAACTTCTCGCTCCGTCCCTCGGCGGGCTCTTCGCTAACGTCCAAGGCATACTATTTCGACAGTGACCGAAGGCTGCCCGGCCCGGTGATTTATTACAATAATGTTAGTCACGAGGCGCTGCGCGAACGCCAGGCGTTTTGGCAGGGGCGTTACCGCACGGCGCTGAGCGACAAGCTGCTGTTGATGGCCAACGCCAAATACAGCTTCGCCTCGTCGTTCTATTCCGACCAAAGCGGCAAGTATCCGGGCGGCCGCCTCGACCAGCGGTATTGGCAGCGCGAGTGGTACGGCTCGGGTTCGCTGCTTTGGCTTCCGTCGCAGCCTTGGGCATTTTGCTATTCAGCCGATTATGCATACGCCAACCTCAACAGTACGTTGCCTACGGATAGTCGCCCGCGTCGCAATGCCGTGCTGCAATCGGTTGCGGCCCGATACCGCACGAGCCGCGTCACGGCCATGGTTCGCACACTATATTCGGGTTATTTCAACGGCGCCAAGTCTGGGAAGTCCTCGCGTGATGCCAGCCGCCTTTCGCCGTCGGCCAGCGTATCGGTCAAGCCGTTGGAGGACAATGATTTCTACGTGCGCGCGTCGTATAAAAATATCTTCCGCATGCCTACGTTCAGCGAGGCATACTTCGACCATTACGGCAGCGAGGAGGTGCTGCCCGAGACAACCGACCAGTTCAACCTCGGCCTCACGTTTCAGACTCGTCCGCTGCCGTGGCTCGCTTCGGCCTCAGCCACGGTTGATGCATACGTCAACCGCGTTAGGGATATGATTGTGGCTGTGCCCGTCAATATGTTTATCTGGCGCATGACCAATCTGGGGCGCGCCACCATCGCGGGCGTGGATGCAACCATAAACACTGAGTTTGCCATCGCTACCCGCCAATCGCTCTTCCTGTCAGGAAATTATAGTTTCCAGAGGGCTATGCCGCGCACCTCGCGGCTGTCAAACGACTGGATGAAGCAGGTGGCCTACATCCCGCGCCATTCGGGCTCGGCGGCCCTTAGTTGGGAAAACCCTTGGGTGTGTCTGTCGGCCAATTGCGTGTTTGTCAGTGAGCGGTTTACCAGCAACAACAATTCGCCGGCTACACGCATTGCCGGTTATGCCGAGTTTGGTCTCGGTGCTTGGCGCACATTTGCCTTACGCGGTCATGCCATAGAGTTGCGGGTCAATGTACTTAACCTTTTCAATAAGCAATACGCCATCGTGGCCAACTATCCGATGCCTGGCCGCAGTTGGCAGGCATCAATCAAATTTGCATTATAAACCTTTAATATAAAAGAAAATATGCTGAAAAAATTCATCTACGGCGCCGCGTGCGCCCTCTGCGCTGTCTCGCTCGCTTCGTGCGAGGACGAACCCGATGACAACATCGTTGGCCCTGATCCCGCTCCCAAGTCGGTAGGTGCCTACATCCTCAACCAAGGCACCCAAGGCTACGGCATCCCCGGCAGCCTTACCTTCATCGGATACAACGGCAAGGATCAGCAGGAAATCTTCAAGGCTGCCAACGGACGTGTGCTCGGCAGTACTCCGCAGTGTGCTGTGGCCTACGGCTCGCACATCTACATCGGCGACTCGCAGTCAAACCTCATCGAGATTATCGACGCAAACACCTACAAGTCGCAGAAGACCATATCGCTGGCCACTGCCGATGCAAACACTCCGCGCTCTATGGCTGTCAAGGATGGCAAGGTATATATCTCGATGTACACTGGTCAGGTGTGCCGCCTCGACACCGCTTCGCTCGCCATTGACGCCACTGTCGCAGTAGGCCCCAACCCCGACAAGATCGCCGTCCACGGCAACTACCTCTACGTGCCCAACAGCGACGGCCTCAACTGGATGAATGGCTATGTTGATGGAAAGTCGGCCTCTAAGATTGACCTCGCCACATTCAAGGTAGAAAAGACATTCGAAGTTGGACTGAATCCGACCGAGTTTATAAGCAATGGCACCGACCTCTTCCTGCTGTGCATGGGCAACTACGGCGATGTGCCCTCAGCAGTGTACGCTGTCAAGGCTGACGATACGCTCGAGCGCGTGGCCGAGGCCAACATCGTGGCCATCAGCAAAAGTACTCTCTATTACATCCACGCTCCCTGGGGCGATCCCGAGCCGAAGTGCTACGCCTATGATATCAGCAGCAAGTCTTCGACCCGCATTCTGGCCGGCAATTTCGTGGCCGCTCCTGAAGGTATGGCCTACGACCCCGTCGCTGGCACCCTCGTGGTCACCTCCGACAACGTAGACCCCGGCACAGGCTTCGCCGACTACTCCACCCCCGGCTACGCCAACATCTACGACGCCAACCTCAACCTCGTCACCACCGCCCCCGCCGGCGTCACCCCCAAGTTCATCTTCTTCAAGCACTGAACGTAAATCGCTAATCCAAAAATATTGCCAACTTTTTGGATTATAATCCAAAATTATTGGCGATTTTTTGGATTACGATCCAAAATGTTTGGTGTGTTCATCTTTTTGGGGAGGCGGCGAACAAACGGCGAGGAGA
>CAMWUM010000025.1 GCA_947177435.1 uncultured Muribaculaceae bacterium | reverse complement strand
AATTTGCATCCAAATGCGTAAGATTTTTTGGCATATAATTTTCATTTTTGCGCTTTGCTGCACAGTTGCGCGCGCTCAGGTCAACACCGACCAGATGCTGCGCGTGGGTCAAAATGCTTTGTACTTTGAGGATTATGTGCTGTCGATACAGTATTTCAACCAGGTCCTTCAAGACAAGCCCTACCTGCCTGCGCCCTATCTGTACCGCGCCATCGCCAAACTCAACCTTGACGATTTCGCCGGAGCCGAGGCAGACGCGGCCATGGCGGTGAAGATTCACCCCTACATGCCCGACGCATGGGAGGTGCGCGGCGTGGCTGCGCAGAACATGGGCCAGGACTCGGCAGCCGTGGTGTATTACGGCGAGGCGTTGAAACTGCTGCCGAGGAACAAGAACATAATGTTCAACATGGCCATGGCGCTTACCGATCTTAAGGAGCTCGAGCGTGCCGACTCCGTGTTCGGGAAGATTATCGAGGCATATCCGGCATACGACAACGCCTACATTGGCCGAGCCAAGTTGCTGCTGCAGATGGCTGACACCACAGCTGCATCAGCCAGCATCGACAAAGCTCTCGAACTCAACCCAAACGCCTACAACGGCTATGTGCTGCGTGCGTCGATTGCAATAGACAATCAACAGGACTTCGCTTCGGCCCTTTCTGACATGGACCAGGCCATCAAACTTCAGCCCCGTGCCACGGGCTTGTATATCAACCGCGCGTATCTCCGCCACGAACTCGACGACTATTTCGGGGCCATGGCCGATTATGACTACGCTCTGCAGCTCGAACCTCTCAATCAGGCGGCCCTCTTCAACCGCAGTCTCCTGGCTATGGAGGTGTCGGACTACCAGCGAGCCATCGACGATTTATCTAAGATATTGCAGATAAATCCCAACGATACGCATAGCCGCTACAACAGGGCTGTGGCCTACGGTTCGCTCAAGCAATACGAGCCAGCCATCGCTGACATAACGATGGTGATAGAGCAGGAGCCGGAGTTGTCTAGCGCCTACTTTATGCGCAGTGACCTGTACCGCCGCGACGGCGCGCTGGCCAAGTCGGAGGCTGACTACCGCAAGGGCATGGCCGTGGCTAAGACCAAGCCGACCGAGACGGACGGCACGCCCGCCGAGGAGACGTTCACGCCCGAGGATGTGGCCAACAAGTTCAACGCTCTCGTTACCATCGACAACAGCACCGACATTGACGGCGAGTACAACAATCAGGCCATTCGAGGCCGCGTGCAGGATCGCTCTACAGACATCGAGATTGCGCCTATCGTTGAATTGTCGTATTACTCTTCTCCCACCGAACTCAGCGCCAATACCTATTATATTAAGGAGGTGGATGACATCAACGCCGCCCGCATGCTTCGCTACATAATAATGGCCGCTATCAATCCGCCGTCGATGAGCGAAACGGCGATGATCAACCGCCATTTCGAATCAATCGAATATTATAATTCCTACCTGTCGACCCATCAGCCTCGCGCCATCGACTATATCGGCAGGGCCATGGACTTCCTGACTGTGCGCAATTACGATGCGGCCATCGCCGACATCGACCGAGCCCTCGAACTCACCCCCGACCAACCGGTGGCATATATGATACGCGCTCAGGCCAAGTACCGCAACCGACCGCAGGACGGCCCGACAGCAGCCATTGCACCCGGAGCAACGCTTGACCCGAGGCAGGTGCAGCTGAAAAGCGCCCTCGACGACCTCGATAGGGTGGTCGAGCTCTCGCCCCGCATGGCCGTGGCCTGGTACAACAAGGGCAACGTGCTGTTCGACCTCGGCGACTACACTTCAGCCATCGCTGCCTACGGACGAGCCATTGAGCTCGAGCCGGCCATGGGACAAGCGTACTACAACCGTGGATACGTCTATCTTAAACTCGGCAACCAGTCAGCCGGTGTGGCTGACCTCAGCAAAGCCGGAGAGCTCGGCATCATTCCGGCCTATAATGTGCTAAAACGAATAAGAAACTAATATATATGCTTTCACAACAAGACCTTGCCTATATGGCGAAAAAAGGCATTACGCCCGAAAAGCTCAACGAGCAGCTGGCCCGCTTCAAGAGCGGTTTCCCCTACCTTAAACTCTACGCCTCGGCCAAGGTCGGAGCCGGCATCCTCAAACTCAACTCCGGACAGGAGGATGAGGCCGTGGCCCGTTGGAAAAAGTACCTGGCTGACGGTGGCGACGTGTGCAAGTTCGTGCCCGCATCGGGTGCCGCTTCGCGCATGTTCAAGGCTCTCTTCTCGTTCGTCAACGGCGACGAGAACGCTCCCAAGCCCGGCAGCGACGTTGAGAAACTTATCGCCAATATCGACAAGACGCCTTTCTATGCCGAGCTCAACGATGTGTTGGCCAAGAAGTACGGCAAGACCGCCAAGGAACTCATCGCCGAAGGCCGATGCAAGGACGTAATCGCCGGTATCATTATGCCCGACGGCCTCAACTACGGACAGTTGCCCAAGGCCGTGCTGTCATTCCACCGCTATGCCGACGGCAATGTGCGCACTCCTCTGGACGAGCAGTTGATGGAGGGCGCCCAGACCGCCGCTGCCCACGGTAAGGTCAAGTTGCACTTCACCGTCTCGGCCAACCATCAGCACCTCTTTGACGAGAAGATTGCCAAGGCTGTTCCACAGATGGAGAAGGAAACCGGCCTGAAGTTCGACGTCACCACCTCACAGCAAAAGCCCAGCACCGATACAGTGGCCGCTACGATGGACGGCGAGCCTTTCCGCAACAAAGAAGGCAACATCGTGTTCCGCCCCGGCGGCCATGGCGCGCTGATCGAGAACCTCAACGATATCGACTCAACCGTGGTGTTCATCAAGAACATCGACAACGTTGTGCCCGACTCACAGCGCGATGCCACTATCCGCTCCAAGCAGGTGCTGGCCGGCACGCTTATACTCGCACACGACAAGGTGGCCGAATATCTGCACCAACTCTGGGCCGGTGACTGCACCGACGAGCAGATGCGCCCGATGTGCGACTTCCTGCGTAGTGAGTTCTCTATCATCTCAGATAGTTTTGCTACGCTCAAAGGCGCTGAGCTGCAGGCTTTCCTCATCAGCCAACTTAACCGCCCGCTGCGCGTCTGCGGCATGGTGCGCAACGAGGGCGAACCCGGCGGAGGCCCGTTCATCGCTTACAATCCCGATGGCACCGCTTCTCCCCAAATCCTCGAATCGACTCAGATTGACACCACCGTGCCCGCTTACGCCAACATTATGGCCCAGGCCACTCACTTCAATCCGGTTGACCTCGTATGCTACATCAAGGATGTCGACGGCCATAAGTTCAACCTCCCCGACTACGTAGATCCCGACACCGGCTTCATCTCAAGCAAGTCGCTCGATGGCCGCGACCTCCGCGCCCTCGAACTTCCAGGCCTCTGGAATGGCGCCATGAGCCGCTGGCTCACCATCTTCGTTGAGGTGCCCGGCACAAGCTTCAATCCCGTAAAGACCGTAAATGACCTGCTGCGCCCCGCCCATCAGGCATAAACCTATATCAATCGACTAACGACATGCCTTATACCTACGACGAGGCCTACGAAGCCTCATTGAAATACTTCGGCGGCGACCAGTTGGCTGCAAGAGTCTGGGTCAGCAAGTATGCGCTGAAAGACTCCAACGGCAATATTTACGAACTCACTCCCGACGATATGCACCACCGCATCGCCGGTGAGATTGCCCGCATCGAGGAGAAATATCCCAACCCGATGTCGAAGGAAAAAGCCTTTGAGATGCTCAAGGATTTCCGCTACATCGTGCCCCAGGGCAGCCCCATGAGCGGCATCGGCAACAACTACCAGGTGGGTTCGCTCTCAAACTGCTTCGTGATCGGCATTGACGGTCATCCTGACTCTTACGGCGGCATCATCCGCATCGACGAGGAGCAGGTGCAGCTTATGAAGCGTCGCGGTGGCGTGGGCCACGACCTCAGCCACATCCGTCCAAAGGGTACGCCCGTCAACAACTCGGCTCTCACTTCGACCGGCCTGGTGCCGTTTATGGAGCGCTATTCCAACTCCACCCGCGAGGTAGCTCAGGATGGCCGCCGAGGCGCGCTGATGCTCACGGTGTCGATTAATCATCCGGATTCAGAGGCGTTTATCGACGCAAAGATGGTCGAGGGCAAGGTGACCGGCGCCAACGTGTCTGTGCGTATTTCTGACGATTTCATGCATGCCGCCGGTGAGGGCAAACCTTTCGTGCAGCAATATCCCATCGGTGCGCCCGACCCTATGGTCAAGAAGGAAATCGATGCCAAGACCCTGTGGGATAAGATTATCCATAACGCATGGCAGTCGGCTGAGCCTGGCGTGCTCTTCTGGGATACCATCACCCGCGAGTCAGTGCCCGATTGCTACGCCGACCTTGGATTCGAGACCATCTCAACCAATCGCTGCGGTGAAATTCCATTGTGTCCTTACGAAAGTTGCCGTCTGCTTGCCATCAACCTCTACTCGTATGTTGACAAGCCTTTTACGCCCGAGGCATCGTTCAATTTCGACAAGCTTCGCGACCACGCGCAGTACGCCCAGCGCATGATGGATGACATCATCGATCTCGAGATGGAGAAGATTGAGACCATTCTCGCCAAGATTGATTCCGACCCCGAGCCCGTCGAGGTTAAGAGCAGCGAAAAGCATCTCTGGGAGAAGCTTCGCAGCAAGACCCTCAAAGGCCGCCGCACCGGCGTGGGCACAACTGCCGAGGGCGACATGCTCGCCGCACTTGGCCTGAAATACGGCACCAAGGAGGCTACCGAGTTCTCCGTCAAGGTGCATCGCGCTTTGGCTCTTGCCATTTACCGCGCATCGGTCGAACTGGCCAAGGAACGCGGAGCGTTTGAGATCTATGATGTCGAGCGTGAGCGCAACAATCCTTATATCAACCGTCTGCGCGAGGCCGATCCCGAACTCGTAGCCGACATGGAGAAGCATGGCCGCCGCAATATCGCCTGCCTTACCATCGCTCCCACAGGCACCACCAGCCTTATGACGCGCACCACCTCGGGCATCGAGCCTGTGTTCCGTCCTGTCTATAAGCGCCGTCGTAAGGTTAACCCCAATGACGCCGACGTGCGCGTTGACTTCGTCGACGAGACCGGCGATGCTTTTGAGGAATACGTAGTGTACCATCCCAAGTTCATCGATTGGATGGAGGCCACCGGACGCGAGCGCAAGGAAAACTACACTCAGGAGGAGATCGACGCCCTCGTGGCTGAGTCGCCTTATGCCGGCGCCACTGCCAACGAAATCGACTGGCTCGAAAAGGTGCATATGCAGGGTGCCGTGCAAAAGTGGGTTGACCACAGCATCTCGGTTACCATCAACCTGCCCGAGGATGTATCGGAAGAGACTGTCGCACAGCTTTATATGGAGGCTTGGAAATCCGGTTGCAAGGGTTGCACCGTATATCGCGATGGCTCGCGTAACAATGTGCTCATGTCGATGGATAACAAGAAAAAGTCCGAGCCTGCCGCTGACAAGGCGCATGTCACGAAGCGTCCCAACGAACTTGATGCCGACGTGGTGCGCTTCCAGAACAATAAGGAAAAGTGGATTGCGTTCGTCGGTCTCATCGACGGCGCTCCTTACGAAATCTTCACCGGTCTGGCCGACGACGAGGATGGCATCTTCTGTCCCAAATCTGTCACCAGCGGCAAGATTATCAAGGCGATAGACCCCGAAGGCAACAAGCGTTACGACTTCCAGTTCATCAACAAGCGCGGCTATAAGACCACGATCGAAGGCCTGTCGTACAAGTTCAATCCCGAGTTCTGGAACTATGCCAAGCTTATCTCAGGCGTGCTCCGTTATGGCATGCCCATTGACCAGGTAATCAAGATGGTTGACGGCCTCGAGCTCGATAGCCAATCGATCAACTCGTGGAAGATGGGCGTGGAGCGCGCGCTCAAAAAATACATTCCCAACGGCACCAAAGCCAGCGGCAAGGTATGCCCCAACTGCGGAAACGCCACCCTCATTTACCAAGAGGGCTGTCTCATCTGCACCTCTTGCGGCTCATCCCGCTGCGGCTAACCGATAATTAATTATTGCTGGCGGCGTCATTGGAGTTTCCACTCGATGACGCCGCCGCTTTCGTTGGGCTGCAGCTTGACCACAATTTTTAGGGCATCTGTTGTCACCGGCTCAAAATCGACATGATTGTACTTGTCTTTCTCTGTGCCGTAGGGGCCCTTGGCCTGCACCTCGGCCCATAAGCCATTGCTGTCTTTGTAATACAGAGCCCACGACTCTGGCACGCGGTAGTTGCCGTCGTAATGGTCGAATTCAAGCCAGTAAATGTCTGTCGATGACACTGTAACCGGCTGTTCAAATCCGTAGCAGATGTTTTCCTCAGTGCCTCGGCGGAGCCACCAATAGTGATAGGGCTTTGATGTGTCGGCACTCGATGACGGTTCCCAGAGGTCGTTGTAGCCCCATGCCCATTGCAGGTTGGATGTGGCTGCGGGAGCGTCGGCGTTGATCGACGTGGGCTCGGAGTACATAGTAGCCGTCGAGGCCAGGGTGGAAGCCGGAGTGGCGTGGGCGCCATCTGTTGTTTCTGGTATCCATACGGCCATCTGCGCGGGGCCGCGGTTGTTCCAGGTGGAGTAGGGGATGGCCTTGACGGGGACGCGGAGGGTGGTTCCGTCAGGCTGCGCTTCGGTGGCTGTGGCCGTCAGCGTTATCACGCCGCCGAGCAGGTCGGGCTCGTACAGGACGTTGAACTTGGCATCACGCTCTATGGCCTTGTTGAATACCGAGCCGTCGGCCTGGTCAACCCCTTCGAGGCAGTACACGATCGGGCCGCGCTCTATTGCAAGTTTGCCTCTGTCATCGACTACGCTGGGGTGGGCGGATATGCGGCGCACGTCCATCGGCAGGGTTAACTCTACGCGGTCGCCTGCCTTCCACCGGCGCTCAATCACGGCATAGCCCTTGTATGTCGACTCGCTGGCGTCGGCGCCGTTGACTTTAAGTCTGTAGGCCGGTGAGAGTTGATCCGCAAATGCATACAGGTCGGTAGGTACCGGTTTGTCACTGGCCCAGCCCGGTATGCGCAGTCTCAATGCCCACTCGCCCTCATGGTCTGGGTCGATGGTGAATGTAATTTTGCCGTCCCATGGGTAGTTGGTGCCTTGGGATATTTTCACCTTGCCGTTCGTGGTCTTGATGTCGGCAACGCTGTTGGCATACAGGTTGACAAAAATGTCGGCGTCCTGCGTGGCGTACACGTATTGGGGCACGCTGGCCATGAAGCGGGTGATATTGCCCGGGCAGCAGGCGCAGCCAAACCAGGGAGCGCGCTCGTGCTGGCCCATTGATTCGAGCGGGTTGTCGTAGAAGAAGCGGTCGCCCGAAAGCGAGACTCCGGAGATGACGCCATTGTACAGCGCACGCTCGTAGACGTCGGCGTACTTAGCATCGCCGGTGGCCAGGAACATGCGGTAATTCCAATACACGTTGGCGATGGCCGCGCAGGTCTCGCAATAGGCAGTGTGGTTGTGCAGTTCGTACTCCGGGCCGAATCCTTCGCCTTGGGCGCGGCTGCCGATGCCTCCGGTGATATAAAGCTTCTTCGATGCCATGTTATCCCAGATGCGTTGCAGAGCCTCGAAAAGTTCGGTGTCGTCCGTGAGCGCAGCCACATCGGCCGCGCCGGAGTATAGGTAGCCGGCGCGCACGGCGTGACCGACGATTTCCTCTTGCTCTTTTATCGGCATGTGGTCTTGGCTGTACTGGTTGGGACGGCGGCCATTGCTAAGCCGTCCGGCTTCATCGACGAAATAGCGGGCCTGGAGCAGGTACTTTTCGTTTCCCGTCATCTTGTAAAGCTTGGCCAGAGCCATCTCGATGATTGGATGGCCTGACGGGTAATGTATCTGGCCCTCGCCGAGGCCGAACACCTCACACACCAGGTCGGCGTTTCTAATGGCCACGTCGAGCAGGGAGCGCTTGCCGGTGGCGAGGAAGTGGGCGACTGCGGCCTCATATAGGTGGCCGCTGTTGTAGAGTTCGTGAGAGTTGACTTTCTCCCACCTGTGCGAGCCCCACCAGCCCGACAGGCGTTCGCATTTATTGGTGACGCAGGTTGTGAGGTAGCCGTCAGGCTCCTGAGCCGAGGCAATGATAGCGATTACGCTGTCGAGGTAAGCGTCAAGCCGAGGATCGTAGTGAGCGGCCAAGGCATAGCTCGCGCCCTCGATGACTTTGTACGGGTCGGTGTCGTCAAATGAGAAGTCGCCTCGGTGCTCTCCTTCGATCAGGCCACCTGCCAATGCGAAATTATCGAAGCGCCCGTTGCGTTCGCATTCTCCAAAGGCAGAGGGGATAGATACCGTGCGGTTGGTCTCAATGCGAGGCGCCCAGAAATTGTCGTCGATGTGTACAGACGTAAACTGTACTTCCCTTATCTTGTTATCGGCTACGGCGTATGCTTTGGGACCGGCGGCAAGGATTCCGGCCACAGCTATCAAGCCGAGAATGCGAAATGTTGGTTTCATGGCGTTTGGGTTGCTTTTCTTGGTTTATAACGTAAAATGTGACAAATTATTGCTATCTTTGCACTCATACCTTATTTGAGAATAATCCAGGAAAACAAATAATACCACCATGCGTAAAATCATATCTTCAATGCTGCTGTCCGGAAGCCTATTGCTTCCCGCGGCTGTTATGTCGCAAAGCCATCACGGCTATCCCATTGATCCGGTGCCCTTCACATCGGTGCATGTTACTGACGGCTTTTGGGGGCAGCGCCTCGATGCGAGCCGTAATGTGACTATTCCGCTTGCTTTCAGTAAGTGCGAGGAGTCGGGTCGTTACCAGAATTTCATAAATGCGGCGCACCCGTCCGATACCATTCATGTCGGGGGCTTTTCGTTTGACGATACCGATGTATACAAGACGATTGAAGGCGCGAGCTATTTGATGCAGACCTATCCCGATCCGGCTCTCGACAGATACATTGACAGTGTCCTTGTCATCGTTGCCGCTGCGCAGGAACCTGACGGCTACCTTTACACAGCGCGCACGATGAATCCCCGACATCCGCACGAGTGGGCCGGGGCTGAGCGCTGGGAGGCCGTGGAAGTGTTGAGCCATGAGTTTTATAACTTGGGCCACATGGTGGAGGGTGCGATTGCCCACTATCAGGCCACGGGCAAGCGCAATTTCCTTGATATTGCCATTCGGTATGCCGACTGCGTTTGTGATGCCATTGGCGATGCTCCCGGCCAAGTGGCTCGTGTGCCCGGCCACCAGATTGCTGAGATGGCTTTGGCTAAGTTGTACCTCGTCACCGGTGACAAGAAATATCTCGACCAGGCCAAGTATTTCCTCGACAAGCGCGGCCATACTTCACGCACCGACGCTTATAGCCAGGCGCATAAGCCTGTCGTTGACCAGGACGAGGCTGTAGGCCACGCTGTGCGCGCTGCCTATATGTATGCCGGCATGGCGGATGTGGCTGCTCTCACCGGTGACTCTGCATATATTGCCGCCATCGACAAAATATGGGATAATATCGTCAACAAGAAATTGTACATAACGGGTGGCATCGGCGCCACGAGCAATGGCGAGGCGTTTGGTGAAAACTACGAGTTGCCAAACCTGACCGCGTACTGCGAGACTTGCGCCGCCATTGGCAACCTATACGTCAACCACCGTCTGTTCCTGCTGCATGGAGATTCGAAATATTACGACGTGCTTGAGCGCACGCTTTACAACGGCCTCATTTCGGGAGTTTCGCTCGACGGTGGAGCGTTCTTCTATCCCAATCCTCTCGCGTCGGAGGGTCAGCATCAGCGCAAGCCCTGGTTTGGCTGCGCCTGCTGTCCGTCCAACATCTCCCGCTTCATCCCTTCACTGCCCGGCTACGTGTATGCTGTGAAAGACCGAAGCGTGTACGTCAACCTCTTTATGTCAAACTCGGCAAAGCTCGATGTTGATGACAAAGAATTGGCCCTCAGCCAGAGCGCAAACTATCCCTGGAACGGCGACATCGCGCTCAACATTGACAAAAACAAGGCCGGACAGTTTACCCTCAAGATCCGTATTCCCGGTTGGGTCAACAACAGCCCCGTCCCCGGCGACCTGTATGCGTATGCTGATGGCAAGCAACTGGGTTACAGCGTGTCCGTCAACGGCTCTCCTGCCGATGGCCACATTGAGCAAGGTTACTATTGCATCGACCGCAAATGGAAAAAAGGCGACAAGGTAGATATACACTTCGATATGGAGCCGCGTGTGGTAAAGGCCAACGATCTTGTCGAGGCTGACCGTGGACGCGTGGCTATAGAGCGTGGCCCGATAGTGTACTGCGCCGAGTGGCCCGACAATGATTTCGACATCCATAGCGTGCTCATGAACCAGTCGCCAAGATTGCGCGTGACTGAACGTCCCGATTTGCTCTATGGCATCAACACGATAGAGACCGAAGCCCAAGCACTTAGATACAACGATCAAGGCAAACTTGTAGCCGACGACGTCACTCTCACGCTCATCCCGTATTACGCGTGGAATCACCGCGGACGCGGCAACATGGCAGTCTGGCTGCCCATCGACGTGTCCGCTGCGAGAGCGGTTTCTGCAGGCGGCGAGTAAACTTACTCGCCGCCTGGCTGCCTCAATATTGGGCATTCCATACTCAAATGTAGTGGTTTATTAACGGATTTTTCGTAATTTTGTAGTTGAAATGACAAAGGATGAGCTTGTAGCGAAGCTACACGACATAGAATGGGAGGATTTTGAAGTCAAGGCTGCAAAATCTGAATTGCCGAAGAATATCTGGGAAAGCGTCAGCGCGTTCTCAAATACCTCCGGCGGATGGATTGTGCTCGGAGTGAAACAATCCGGCAAGACATTCGAGATTCAAGGGGTGGATAACATCGAAAAACTTGAACAAGATTTTCTTGGTACTCTGCGCTCTGAGAAATTCAATCAAAGATTGTCTGTATCTTTTAAGCAATACGACATTGACGGCAAGAAACTTCTTGCGTTCTATGTGCCGGAAGTTGATTTGAAGCCCATATATTTCGGCAGCCCCATCAACACGTTCATTCGAATGGGTAGCGGAGACCAAAGGGCAACTGAGGGAGAGATACGGGCGATGTTCCGCAATCAATCCTTCGGCAAGAAAACCGAAGAGACAATACCCGACACAAGTATTGAGATGCTGAATCTCAATACGCTGAAAAGTTACAGGTATGCTCTTAGTCAGACTCAGAATATTGTCAACCTCCGCGAGGTAGATGATGCGGAATTCTGTGAGCAGGTCAATATAACCCGAAATGGCTTGCTCACCTATGCCGGACTTCTGATGTTCGGCAAAGCCCCTTACGTCCTTCGCTATGTACCGACATTCTGTGTGGACTACATAGAGATTCCGGGTCCGACAATCCAGCAGGCAGAGGTAAGATACACCTACCGCATTCCGGAACAGGATAACATCTGGGAGGCGGTTCAGATTATCCTGCGTCGTTTCCGAACACTTGTTGATGCGCCAATACATATCAAGGACGATGGATTTGCGACAACAGACGAGAGCCAATACAAGGTGCTCCGTGAAGCCCTCGCCAACATGGTAATGCACTGCGATCACTTTGATTCGTTGCGCTCCTGTATCCGCGTATATACCGACC
>CAMWUM010000024.1 GCA_947177435.1 uncultured Muribaculaceae bacterium | reverse complement strand
ATATATCACTTGTTTGTTGCGATTCACGTTGTTGATGAAGTATTTGTTCCTTAGGCTGCTGCCCACCACCAAGTCAACCTTCCTTTTAAAAAGTATCTCCAAGGCATCTTGAAAATCGAGAAAATTGGTTACATAGTCGAACTTGTCGTGGTCAGTCGGTTCAAAATCTACAAGCAAATCCACATCACTTTGGTCGTTGAATCTATCCGTAAGGATAGAGCCAAAGACAGCAAGCGATTTTACCTTATACTTTCGGCAAAGATCGAAGATACGCTGTAGGTTATGTTCAATTAATTTCATAATTCCTAATGCAAATATACAACCATTTATTGAATTATCAAAAGAAATTGAGAAACAACTTACTTGCTATCAAACACCTCATTGCCTTCAGAATCCCAAGCTGTGACTCTATCGGCGTATACTGTAATACGATACGTGAAATTGTGCATGAACGATGGGTGCTTGACTTTGCAGGTATCATTTTCACTATCCACAATATAGTAAATGGGGTAAGTTATTATGTATCTTTCGCCGACCTTGGCAACACCAAATGTTTCGTCTTCCAAGTCAACAGTATCGGTTTCACTTTCATTACGGGGTTCATAAACCTTTCTCACGCTATATACATTAAACCCATTGGATTTAAAACCGGTAATATAATCATCCAGAATAAACATGCTGTCGGGTTCAACATAATACATTTCTATCGACATAGCATCTCGCATGAATTTGTAAGTGAAACAACCACCATCCTGAATGCTGTCGTTCGAAAACGAACATACCGAGTTGGGTCTGTGCCAATCGACGTCGATGGTCAAGCCTCCATATGGCGCTTCCGGCTGAATTTCATGCACTTCGTGTGATTGATCTACATAACCCAAAAAGTACATAAACGCACCGAAAAGCACCACCGTAACCGTTAAAAAGGCCACCATAACCGTTAAAAAGAAACGCACTATCATTTTGTCCTGACTAAGTGTTTATTCGGAGTATAGGAGGTATGGACGGCGGAGGGTTTTGAAGGCGGCGACGTCGGGTGCCCAGGTGGCTTTTATTTCGTCGGCGGTGCGGCCCGAGGCTATCATCTGGCGGATATCCCCACGACCTATCAACTTCTCAAAGAACGACGAGAAGAACTTCTCACCGCCCACGTCTCCATATGCGTCAATGAGGTAGGCGAGGTTGATGCCGCCGGCGATGATTTCTTCGTCACTGAGCGTGCTGAGGTCTTCGCCATGGCAGAGTTTGCCCATCTGCGGAGGCTTCTGCGCGCCCGGCCTGGATTCAGGGGTAAAGGAGAACTTGCGGCCCTTCATCGTGGGGTGTCCGTAGATTTGGAACGGCTTGTCTGTGCCGCGACCCAGACTGACGGGCGTGGCCTCAAAATAACAGAGCGAGGGGTAGAGATAGACGGCCGTCATATTGGGCAAGTTGGGCGACGGCGCCACGGGCAAGCGGTAACGCGTCTGATGCGTATAGCCAAGGCAAGGCACTACCGAAAGGTCGGCCTTCTTGCCGCTTTTGAGCCATCCCTCGCCGTTAGCCATGCGGGCCATCTCACCGAGCGTAAGGCCGTGAACCACAGGGATGGGCAGGCGGCCCACGCCCGATTCGTAACGCATATCGAGGATAGGACCGTCGACGTACATGCCGTTGGGATTGGGACGGTCAAGCACCACGAACTTCTGGCCACGCTCGGCGGAGGCATCCATAAGTTCGAGCATCGTACAATAATAAGTATAGTAGCGCAGTCCTACATCCTGTATATCGGTGACAATCACGTCGATGGAGTCGAGAGCGGACTCCATTGCAGCCTTGTGGCCGCTCCCGTATAGCGACACGATGGGGATGCCGGTGGCGGGGTCAACACTGCTGCTGACGTGCTCACCGGCATCGGCCGTGCCGCGAAACCCATGCTCGGGCGAGAAGATGCAGCGCACGTCGATGCCGTGGTCAAGCATCAGGTCGAGGGTGTGACGCATGCCACCCTTGCCGTCGGGCACCACGCCGGTGTGGTTGGAGTACAGGGCCACGCGCTTGCCGGAGAGCAAGTCGGCGTATTCGCCAATGCGCTCGGCTCCAACCTGCACGCGTTGGGCTAAGGCACTGAGGACTATTGCGCAAAATAAAGTGAGGAGGGAAAATCTTTTCATACCGAAATAGGGGCTGAGATGTGAGGATGGGGGTCGTAACCTTCGAGCTTGAAGTCGTCGTTGTCGAAGTCGAAGATACTCTTGACATCAGGGTTGATCACCATGCGGGGCAGCGGGCGCGGCTCTCGCTCAAGTTGCAGGCGTGCCTGTTCGAGATGGTTGAGGTAGAGGTGCGTGTCGCCGAGCGTATGGATAAACTCGCCGGGCTGCAGGCCGGTGGCTTGAGCCATCATCATGAGCAGCAGAGCATACGAGGCGATGTTGAACGGCACGCCAAGAAACGTGTCGGCGCTGCGCTGGTAGAGTTGCAGGCTCAGACGCCCGTTGGCCACGTAGAACTGGAAGAAGGCGTGGCAGGGCGGCAAGGCCATATTTGGCAGGTCGGCTACATTCCACGCGCTGACGATGATGCGGCGCGAGTCCGGGTTATGCTTGATATCCTCCACGGCCTGAGCTATCTGGTCAATCGAACCGCCGCGATAGTCAGGCCACGAGCGCCACTGGTAGCCATATATGTGGCCCAGGTCGCCGTCGGGGCGAGCCCATTCGTTCCATATCCTCACGCCGTGGTCCTGCAGATAGCGCACGTTGGTGTCGCCTTTCAGAAACCAGAGCAACTCGTAAATAATTGACTTCAAGTGCAGTTTCTTAGTGGTGAGCAGCGGGAAGCCGTCAGCCAGGTCAAAGCGCATCTGGTGGCCAAACACCGAGCGCGTACCCGTGCCGGTGCGGTCGCCCTTATCCACCCCCTCGGTGAGGATGCGTTGCAGCAGGTCGAGATATTGTCGCATAGGATCAGAACCTTTAAACTTATAAACCTTTAAACATCAGTTTTCGCAAGCCTGTGTCCCGTGTGGTCGCCGCTTGCGGCGACTTGCGTAAACTGAATAAAAAAGCCCGGATATCCGGGCTCCGTGCGCATGAAGGGACTCG
The DNA here is from genome assembly GCA_947177435.1 of uncultured Muribaculaceae bacterium. Lineage (GTDB taxonomy): Bacteria > Bacteroidota > Bacteroidia > Bacteroidales > Muribaculaceae > CAG-873. The sequence goes on along the minus strand of CAMWUM010000024.1, from coordinate 8,656 downwards.
AACCCCCACGACCTGAGTCATTAGATCCTAAGTCTAACGCGGCTACCATTACGCCACATGCGCGGTTTCTATGCGCAAAGTTAACGATTTTTCCCCTCGCAAAGCCCTCTTTAATCATTTTTTTTGGTTAAAGATTGCGAAAATCACCGTTATCTCCGTTTTTATGGCTACTTTTGGGTACGAAAAACTACCTTAAATAAATACCAAGCAAATCACATGTCACCCGAAATAGCCCTCAGCAAAAACGCCCTCGTGCGCTGGCTCGCAAAGCCCGCCGCCCAATTCACCAAGGCAGATATCATCAGATACATCACCGAAAACGGCATCGAGATGGTCAACTTCATGTACCCCGCCGGCGACGGCAGGCTCAAGACCCTCAACTTCGTGATCAACGACCTGGCCTACCTTGAGACCATCCTCTCACTCGGCGAGCGCGTCGACGGCTCCTCGCTCTTCCCGTTCATCTCAGCCGGCAGCAGCGACCTGTACGTTCTCCCCCGCTTCCGCACCGCCTTCCTCGACCCCTTCGCCAAACTGCCCACCGTCACGATGCTATGCTCGTTCTTCGACAAGGACGGCCGCGAACTAGACTCCTCGCCCGAACACACCCTGCACAAAGCCTGCCAGGAATTCACCCGCGCCACAGGCCTATACTTCGAAGCCATGGGCGAACTCGAATACTACGTCATCGCCCCCGACGATGGCAAATTCCCCGCCACCGACCAGCGAGGCTACCACGAGTCAGCCCCCTTCGCCAAGTTCACCGACTTCCGCACCCTCTGCATGCACTGCATCGCCCAGACCGGCGGCCAAATCAAGTACGGCCACAGCGAGGTCGGCAGCTTCACACTCAACGGCACCGTCTACGAACAGAACGAAATCGAATTCCTCCCCGTCCGCGCCGAGGACGCCGCCGACCAGCTGATGCTCGCCAAGTGGTGCATCCGTAACCTCGGCTACCAGCACGGCCTCGACGTCACCTTCGCCCCAAAAATCACCGTTGGAAAAGCCGGCAGCGGCCTGCACATCCACATGCGCATCGTCGACGCCGACGGCCGCAACATGATGGTCGGCCCCGACGGCCGCCTCAGCGAGACAGCCCGCAAAGCCATCGCCGGACTCATGCTCCTGGCCCCCGCCATCACAGCCTTCGGCAACACCAACCCAACATCATACTTCCGCCTCGTGCCCCACCAGGAAGCCCCCACCAACATCTGCTGGGGCGACCGCAACCGCTCCGTGCTCGTGCGCGTGCCCCTGGGCTGGACAGCCAAGGCCGACATGTGCGCCACCATCAACCCCGGCACAGAGCCTTGCAAAACCGACGCCGCCAAAAAGCAGACAATCGAGATACGCTCGGCCGACGGCTCAGCCGACGTCTACCAGCTCATCGCAGGCCTGGCCGTAGCCGTCCGTTACGGATTTGAAATAGAAAACGCCCTCCAAATAGCCGACGACACCTACGTCGACGTCAACATCCACAGCGCCGAGAACGCCGAGAAGGCCAACAGACTGTCGCACCTCCCTGCCGACTGCCAAGCCTCAGCGCAAGCCCTCGACGATCTGCGCGCCATCTTCCAAGCCCACGACGTATTCAGCCCCGGCATGATCGACGGCATAATCCGCCGCCTCCGCTCCTACGACCCCGCCGAATCCGCCGCCGCCAAAACCGACAGCGCCAAAATGCGCGCCCTCGTCTCCCGCCACTTCCACTGCGGTTAGACCATACCATAATATATACAATCGGGCGGCCCTGGGAGGGGCCGCCGAATGCGGGGCTCGAGCGGCGTCAATTTCATACGCCGGAGGGTGCGGTTTCTTACCGCCTGCGGGCCACGCGGCTTCATGCCGCAAGTGTGTGTCTTTCAAAGATTAGCGATACTGTATCATAGTCTTTGTAAATCAAACACGCGTGACTGAACTTTTGTTCACGCTGGAGCTGACCTCTTTTTGTCAATTTGTCATTTTGACAAATTGACAAAAAAGGCAAAAAGGCGGATGCGCGAGGGGGAATGTCGATTTTTTTTGCTAATTTTGTGCCTCACTAATTCTGCTGATTATGAAGAAAAGCATCATTATAGCCCTGGCGGCTCTGCCTCTGGCAGCCGGCGCCGCCACGCCCCTGTGGCTCAGGGACGCGCAAATTTCGCCTGACGGCCAACAAATCGCCTTCACTTACATGGGCGACATCTGGTCGGTGCCCGCGGCCGGTGGCCAAGCTACTCGCCTGACGACCGTGCCCTCTTACGAGTCCAACCCCATCTGGAGCCCCGACGGCAAGCAGCTGGCCTTCGCCAGCGACCGCAACGGCAACTTCGACGTGTTTGTAATGCCGGCCAAGGGCGGCACGGCCACGCGCCTGACGTTCAACTCTGCCGCAGAACTGCCCCAGGCGTTCACCGCCGACGGCAAGGGTGTGCTCTTCTCGGCCTCTATCCAGGATCCGGCCACCTCGGCCATGTTCCCCTCGTCGCGCATGACCGAACTTTACTCAGTGCCACTGTCGGGCGGCAAGATTGAGCAGGTGCTGGCCACTCCGGCCCTGGACGTGTCGTTCGTGCCGGGCGGCAAGGGCAAGTTCCTGTACATGGACAACAAGGGCATGGAGAACGAATGGCGCAAGCACCACACCTCGAGCGTGGCGCGCGACATCTGGGTCTACGACCCCGCCACCGGCAAGCACTCTAAACTGACCGGCGCCCATGCCGGGGAGGACCGCAACCCCGTGGCAGCTGGCGCTGACGAGTTTTTCTTCCTCAGCGAGCGCGACGGCGGCAGCATGAACGTCTACTCCGCTTCCATATCCTCCCCCGACAAGGTGAAGGCTGTAACCTCGCACAAGGATCACCCCGTGCGCTTCCTCTCGCGCAGCGCCGACGGCACGCTCTGCTATGCCTACGACGGCGAACTCTATACCATAGCCCCCGGAGGCAAGCCCAAGAAGGTGGCAATCGACGTGCTGATCGACCAGGAGGACGAGACGTACAAGCGCACGGTGGGTTCGCCCTCTGAGATAGCCGTCTCGCCTGACGGCAAGATGATTGCCTTCATCTCTCGCGGCGACGTGTTCGTCACCTCAGTCGAATACAAGACCACCAAGCAAGTCACCTCCACTCCCGAGGCCGAGCGCCATCTCGAGTGGGGCCACGACTCAAAGAGCCTGGTGTACGTCAGCGAACGCGACGGGCAGTATAGCATCTATGAGGCCAAGATGGGCCGCGAGGACGACCCCAACCTGCCCAACGCCACGCTCATCGTGGAGAAGCCCCTGCTCAAAGGCGGCAAGCACGAATACACCGCGCCTCAGTACTCACCCGACGGCAAGCAACTGGCCTACGTGGTCGACCGCACAAAGATAGCCGTGATGGACACCAAGACTGGCAAGACACGCAACGTCACCTCCGACCTTACCATCTCAAACCGCACCGGCGCAATCGATTACGTATGGAGCCCCGACTCTAAGTGGATCGCGCTCGAGGCTGTCACCAACCAGCATGACCCGTACACTGACATTGTCCTGCTCAATGTCGAGACCGGCCAAATGACCAACCTCACCAACACCGGCTACTTCGATGGCTCGCCCCGCTTCGTGCTTGACGGCAACGCCATCCTCTTCGAAAGCGACCGCTACGGCATGCGCAACCACGCTTCGTGGGGCTCGCAGAGCGACGCCATGATCGTATTCCTCAACCAGAAGGCTTTCGACGAGTTCTCACTCAACGAGGAGGACGCCGAACTGGCCAAAGATGCAGAAAAGAAGAAAAAAGACGACGACAAGAAGAAAGACGACGACAAGGATAAGGACAAAGATAAAGACAAGGACAGCAGCAAGGACATCGCTGTCGAACTCGACCGCATTGACCAGCGCATCGTCAGGCTCACGCCCTTCTCGTCGAGCCTCTCGTCGGCATTCGTTACTGCCGACGGCGAAAACCTGCTGTTTATCACCACCGGCGAGGACGGCAACACCCTCTGGAAACTGAAACTCCGCGACGGCGAGATAGACACCTCCAAGTCAATCTCTTCGGGACTGCGCTCGTTTGCTGCCTCGGCCGACGGCAAGACGGTATTCATCCTGGGTTCGTCGATGCAGAAACTCACCCCCTCGTCGCTCAAGCTAACGCCCGTCACCTATTCGGCCACGCAGAAGATCGACCCCGTGGCCGAGCGCGAGTACATGTTTGACTTCGTCACCCGCGAGGAAGCACAGCGATTCTATGACAAGGGCATGCACGGCGTCAACTGGACGGCACTCACCGACCACTACCGCCGCTTCCTGCCCCACATCAACAACAATTACGACTACGCCGAGATGCTGAGCGAGCTCCTGGGCGAGCTCAACGTCAGCCACACCGGCTCGGGCTATCGCCCCTCCTCGTCGCAAAGCGAGCGCACCGCTTCGCTCGGCCTACTTTACGACATGGCATACACCGGCAAGGGCCTGCGCGTGGCCGAGGTCGTGGCCAACGGCCCGTTCGACGCCTCAGCATCCAAGGTCGCACCCGGAGTGGTAGTGGAGAAAATCAACGGCGAAGAAATCACTCCCGAAAACGATTACACCCTACTGCTCAACGACATCGCCGGCAAAAAGACGCTCGTTTCGTTCTATGATCCCGCTTCGGGCGAACGCTGGGACGAGGTGGTGAAGCCCATTTCGTCGGGCGCAATGTCTGACCTCATATACAAGCGCTGGGTGCGCAACCGCGCCGCCGACGTGGAGCGCTGGAGCAACGGCCGCCTGGGCTACCTCCACATCGAGGCCATGAACGACGACTCGTTCCGCCCCATCTACGCCGACCTGCTGGGCAAGTACAACCAGTGCGACGGCGTGGTGATTGACGTGCGTTTCAACGGCGGCGGCCGCATGCACGAAGACATCGAAGTGCTCTTCTCGGGCGAGAAGTACCTTACCCAAGTGGTGCGCGGCGTAGAGACCTGCGACATGCCCTCGCGCCGCTGGAACAAGCCCTCGATCATGGTCACCTGCGAGGCCTGCTACTCCAACGCCCACGGCACTCCCTGGGTGTACCAGCACCAGGGCATCGGCAAGGTGGTGGGCATGCCCGTGCCCGGCACCATGACCTCGGTCAACTGGGTCACCCTGCAAGACCCCAGCCTCTATTTCGGCATCCCCGTCATCGGCTACCGCACCGCCGAGGGATACTATCTTGAAAACCACCAGCTCACTCCCGACATCATCGTGGCCAACGACCCCGCCGACATTGTGGCCGGCGAGGACGCCCAGCTGCGCACGGCCGTCGAGGAACTGCTGCGCCAAATTGACGCTAAGAAATAATGTGGCCATTCTCATCTAAACGCTCCATCGTCGACGCCTGCTTGTTCGACGGATTCACCGACTGGCATTGCCACCTGCTCCCCGGCGTCGACGATGGCGTAAAAACACTCGAAGAGACTCTCGAACTGCTCGACTTGTACGGTCAGCTCGGCGTGCGGCAGGTATGGCTCACACCCCACACCATGGAGGAGATGCCCAACACTCCCGACACCCTGCGCGAGCGGTTTGACACGCTGCGCCAAGCCTATGCCGGCGCTGTTAAGCTGCACCTGGCTTCGGAGCATATGCTCGACAACCTATTTGACGACCGCTTGGCCGCCAAGTGTATCATGCCAGTCGGTGACAATGGCAACCACCTGCTGGTGGAGACATCGTATTTCACGCCTCCCTACGATTTTGACGAGAAGCTCGACGCCATCCGTTCGGCCGGCCTGTTCCCCGTGCTGGCCCACCCCGAACGCTACGTGTACATGGAGGACAAAGACTATAATCGCCTCGTATCACAGGGCGTCATCCTCCAACTCAACATCTTCTCGCTGATAGGAATGTACGGCGAGGACGCCGCCCACAAGGCCCGACGCCTGCTCAAAAAAGGCATGTACACACTCGTTGGCACTGACACGCACAGTATGCGACAGTTTGACCATGCCATCCACGCCGCATGCCTCAAATCGTCTGACATCGCCCTGCTCCGTCCCCTCCTCTCCGCCTCTCTCTAAATCCACCGTCCGACTCTATGACAAAAAGGCAATCGACGAATAATAAGAAGCCCGCCCGCGCTCACCGCAATTGGGCGGGGATGGCCGGATGGCTGGCCGCAGCCGCGTTGGCGCTCCTGTCAATGGGGCTGCTGCTCGGCGCCTACGGCAACTACATGCGCAAGGTGGAGGCACTCTCACTCTTTGTGCCCACGGCCTCTTATTATCAGGATTTTGCCTCTGTGCCGGGCGGCCCTCTATCGTGGTGCGGCGCCTTCCTTACACAGTTTATGTATTACCCCGCGCTCGGAGCGCTCATATTCACCGCCCTGCTGCTGGCCATCCAGTTTGTGGCCTCACGGGCGTTCAGGCTCAAAGGCTGGTGGGCGCCGCTCGCCGCCGTGCCTGCCGCCGCCGTACTGCTGGTGTTCGTAAGTTATGGCTATGACATATTCACCCTCAAGCCCATCGGCTATGCCTTCGCCCTGCCCATCGGGGTGCTTTTCGCCCTGTGCTGTGCCTGGGCATGCTCGGCCCTGCGCCGATGGTGGTGGCTCCGCGCCGTCATTGCCGTGGCAGTCGTTGCTCTTGGTTATTCGTCCTTCGGCTTTTTCGCCCTGCTGGCCGGAGGCCTGTGTGCTCTGGCAAGCGGGGAATGGAAAATGGAGTTCCATTTTCCATTGACTGTGGCTGTGACCGCATTGGCCATTTGCCTAACGCCGAAGATTTGGTATGCTGCCGTCGGCGGAAACCTGATGCCCTCGCAGATGTACGTTTCGGGCCTGCCCCGTCTGTTCGTCGCTGAGACCGGCATGCGTGTGCGCTATGCCGTGGTGTTCGGTTCGCTGGGTCTGCTGGCCCTGCTGTGGCCGTTGCTCAAGGAGAAACTCAGCTGGTGCGGGCCGGCCTTGTGCGCCGCCTCGCTTGTGGCTGTGCCCATATTCCGCTGCTCCGACTCCAACCTGATGCTCACGCTTGACCTCGACCGCGCCATTTGGCAACAGGACTGGCAGCAGGCTTCATCCCTCGCCCTCAGCCACAAGGGCCCGCTCACGCGCCTCAACACCGACCTGGCCTACTTGGCAATGATGCGCCAGGGCTCGGCCGGCGGACAGATGTTCGCCGTCAACAATGGTTGGGCCGAATACGGCTCGGAGCGCACGCCCATGGCCCTGCAGCCTGCCGGGGCTGCGCTGATCAGCTACCACCTCGGCCTCATCAACTACGCTTACCGCTGGGGCACGGAGTACATGATCGAACAGGGCCTGAGCGTCGAACGCATGAAGTTGCTGGCCAAGTGCGCTCTGCTCAACGGCGAGACTGGCCTGGCCGAGAAATACTTAGACATTATCTACAACACGATGTTCCACCGTCCTTGGGCTGAGAAATACATGCGTTACCTCACCCATCCGATGGAGATGATGCAGGATGCCGAGATGCGCGACCTGTCGATGATAATGATGCGTGACAACGAGTTTATCAACGACGGCGGCTCGTTCGAGGGCTACGTCTGGCCTGCCCTCGCGGCTACCAAGCCCGGCAACCCCGAGTCTGTCGAACTCAGCATGCAGGCCGCCCTCATCTGCTGGGACCTCGACGCATTCATGGCCAAGCTGCCGTATTACAGGCAGTCTGTCCAGGGGCCGATGCCGCGCTATTACCAGGAGGCTGCCCTGCTGTGGTCCAAAATGGCCGGCAGGCCGTGTCCCATCCCTATCGACCCGGCTGTGGAGCAGCGCCATACCCAATTTTTCAACGCCTTTCAGTCCACCAAGCACATGGAGCCTGAGGCGCAGCGCGAGGCTATGCGCGAGGGATTTGACGATACCTACTGGTTCTATTTCGTCTTCCTCAGCAATATGCCGATGATGTAAACTTTTATCACTATGAAACATACGATAGAACACATATACCCGTTCGCCCTGTCGGCACTCTTGGCCATCATAATGCCGATGTGCACGCCGTCAGTGCCCGCCGATGCCACGGCGGCCGGACGCGCACCCCGCATTTCGCCTGACTACGCCGATCTTGAGATTCCGGAGAATATCGCCCCGCTCAACTTCTGCATCGAAGAGAAAGGCTCCGACTTCGTCACGCGCTTCTATACCGACAGCGGCGAAGAGTTGGTGGTCGGCGGCAAAGTACTCGACATTGATGTCGACCGCTGGCACCAGTTGCTCAGCGATGCCAAAGGCGGCAGTGTTTATGCTGAGGTTTACGCCAAGCAGGACGGCCGCTGGATGCGCCACGCCCCCATTCAGTACACTGTGGCTGAGGAGATTGACCCGTACATATCTTACCGCTACCTCGAACCGCTCTATGTCAACTACGAGGTGATGCGCATATGCCAACGCTGCCTCGAGGACTTTGAGGAGACGGAAATTTACAACAACTGCGGATTTCTCAATCCCGAGGGCGACCGCCAGTGCGTCAACTGCCACTCTTACCAGGACTACAACCGCCAGGGCAACATGCAGATGCACCTGCGCGTCACCAATGGCGGCACAGTCATTGTCCGCGACGGCCACCCGCAAAAGGTCAACCTCAAAGTCGGCGACCTGTGGTCCGTCGGCCAATACCCCTCCTGGCACCCCACCGAGCCCCTCATCGCCTACTCAATCAACGACACCTGGCAGCATTTCCACTCAGCCCATAACAACAA
>CAMWUM010000023.1 GCA_947177435.1 uncultured Muribaculaceae bacterium | reverse complement strand
CTCCAGTCGGCGGTGCGGGCGGCGGTGAGCTCGATGGCGGTGCGCAGGGGGAGGTTTTCGGGCTTGGCGAGGGCGGGGTCGTCGTCGAGGAGGGCTTCGGCGGCTTGGCGGGCGAGCTGGATGATTTGGCCGTCGGTGGCGAGGTTGGCGATGCGCAGGTCGAACGGTAGGCCTGACTGCATGGTGCCCTCGATGTCGCCGGGGCCGCGCATTTTCATGTCGGCCTCGGCCACGACGAAGCCGTCGGTGGTCTGGGTCATGATGCTTAGGCGCTCGCGGGTCTCTTTGGCGATTTTGCGTTTGGTCATGAGCACGCAGTAGCTTTGGTCGGCGCCTCGGCCCACGCGGCCGCGCAGCTGGTGGAGCTGGGAGAGGCCGAACCGCTCGGCGTTTTCGATTATCATTACCGATGCGTTGGGCACGTTGACGCCCACCTCGATTACGGTGGTGGCTACGAGTATGTCGGCCTGGTGGCTGGCGAAGAGGCCCATCTGGTAATCTTTTTCGGCGGGCTTCATCTTGCCGTGCACGAAGGCGACCTTGTTATTGGGAAAGGTCTGGCAAATCATCTCGTAGCCCTCGGTGAGGCTGAGCAGGTCGAGTTTTTCGTTTTCCTCGATGAGAGGGTATACGATGTAGGCCTGGCGGCCGGCGGCGAGTTCTTTGTATAGGAATTGGTACAGTTGGTGGCGCTGCTCGTCGTAGCGCAGGGCGGTGGTGACAGGCTTGCGGCCGGGGGGGAGTTCGTCGATGACGCTTACGTCGAGGTCGCCGTAGACGGTCATGGCGAGCGTGCGCGGGATGGGTGTGGCCGTCATGACCAGCACGTGGGGTGGGATGGCGTTTTTGCGCCACATCTTGGCACGCTGGGCCACGCCGAAACGGTGCTGCTCGTCAATGACGACGAAGCCGAGGTTGCGAAACTCCACCTTGTCCTCAATCACTGCGTGGGTGCCGACCAGGATGTGGAGCGTGCCGTCGAGCAGCTGCTGGTGTATCTCGTCGCGCTTCTTTTTTCCGGTGCTGCCGGTGAGCAGCTTGACGTTGAGGCCGATGGGGGCGGTGAGTTGCGACAGGGTTTCGAAGTGCTGGGTGGCGAGGATTTCGGTGGGAGCCATCAGGCATGCCTGGGCGCCGTTGTCGATGGCAATGAGCATCGACAGCAGGGCCACGAGAGTCTTGCCCGAGCCGACGTCGCCCTGCAGCAGGCGATTCATCTGGCGGCCGGTGTTGACGTCGGCGCGTATCTCCTTGATCACCCGCTTCTGCGCGCCGGTGAGCTCGAACGGCAGGCACTCGGAGTAGAACTTGTTGAACCAATACCCAATCTTCGGGAAGCGCGTGCCGACCAACTGCTGCTTGCGGGAGCGCGAGCGGCGCAGCATATCGACCTGTATGTAAAGCAATTCCTCAAACTTCAACCTGAACTTGGCCTGCTGCATGGCCTCGAGGCTGGAGGGGTGATGGATATTGGCCAGGGCTTGGCCTATGGGCATTAGGCGGAGCGTGGCCATCATGCTCGGCGGCAGGGTCTCGCGCAGGTTGGGGCGGGCTGCCAGGGCGGTCTGTATCCACATGTACATCATGCGCGAGGTGATGCCTCGGTTGCGCAGCCGCTCGGTGAGGGGGTACACGCCTCGCAGGCCCTGCATGGCGGCAGCTGCCGCCTCGGTGTCTACCTCGGGGTGAGTGATTGACCAGTAGCCGTTAAACACCTGTGGCTTGCCGAAGATGTAGTAGTCGACGCCCTGGTGGTAGGCCGTTTTTATTTGGTTGATGCGGTTGAACCATACGATTTCTACCGTGCCGGTGCCGTCGCTGAAGAGGCCGACAAGTCGCGTCTTGGCCCCTTCGCCACGGACGTTGAAGGAAATGAAGCGGCCCTTGATCATCACCGACGGCATATCGCCGCGGAAATCGGCCACGCGGTAGATGGTCGAGCGGTCGGCGTAGCTGGTGGGGAAGTGGCGCACCAGGTCGTAGGCCGAGCGTATGCCAAGTTCCTTCTCGAGCAGTTGGGCACGCTGCGGGCCTACGCCTTTGAGAAATTTGATGTCAAACTGCCGCAGCTGGTTCATTTAAGCCTTTCGTAATAAGTGAACTGCGCGGTATCGGCACCGGAGAATACGTTGATGAGGTCTTGCAGCACGAGGTCGGGATGTGCGATGCCAGACTCCCAGAAGTCGTTGCCGCCGCCGGGAGTGGCGCGCAGCGTGCAGTTGTAGACCCGGCCGTTGGCCACGGGGCGGGCGGTATCCATCTTGGGGCACATGGCCAGCAACTCGGATATCGAGCGGGCCTGGCCGCAGTTGATCCACACATCGGCTTGCTGGCCAAGGCTGTATGCCCGCTCCATGCCGATGGCTTTCGACTCAGAGCCTGTGATTTCAGGGCAGCAGTATTGGCCGCCGGCGTCCTCGATCAAGCGCACCATATAACTGCCGACTGAGGGCATCATCCAGCTGTCGGCGTAGGGTGAGTTGAGCAGGACGAGCGGCTTGTCGGGCGACTTATCGGCCTGCTCTTTGAGGCGGTTGTAGTTCTCAGGGATTGGGGTGAACGCCTGCTCGCCCAGGCGGCGGTCGCCGGTGATTTCGGCGATGGGCACCATCCACTCGGCTTTGCCCAGGGGAGAGGACTCGATGTAGTCGCCGATGTAGACGAAGGGGATGCCGAGTTCGCGGAGCTTGGGCTCGAGGGTGTTGATGCCGAATATGCCGTAAAGGAGCACGAGGTCCGGGTTGAGAGCAAGCAGCCGTTCGTAATTGATGCTTTGGTCATAGCCCACGTCGCCCACGTCGCTGCGGCCCAGAATTTTGGGATTGGTGATGAAGCCAAGGCCAGACACGCCGGCCACGCGGTCGGTCTGGCCGATGGCATCGAGCAGGGCCACGTGGCTCGACGACATGCACACGATGCGCCGGGCCTCGCCGTCGAGCACCTGCCCGTCAAAGCCGCTTGGCGCCTCTTCGCCGCCGCGGGCGATGAAGAGCATCGTAGAGTCGGATGCTCCCTGCCAAGGCGATTTGGTGACGAGTACCACGCTCTGCCGCCCCTCGGCGCCAAGGATTTCAAAACCCTCGGCATACTGCGGCTCGTACACCTTGACGCAGAACTCGTCCAGGCTGCCGTCTCCCCGCCCGCACGCCGCGCACACGACCAGAACGGCCACTAATAGGCATTTGTAAAACCCGCGCATATAGGAGTTATTTTACGATGAACTTGCGGCCGGCGGTGACGTAGATGCCGGGGGCGAGGGGAGAGTGGCTGTCGGCGCGGCGCACGAGCTGGCCGTGCACGTTGTAGACGTCGGTATCAGTATCTGTGTCGGCGTTGATGGTGTCGATGCCCGCCGGGCTGTCGATTGTGACAACATAGTCAACGGCGGCGGCAAAGGTGTGGACTGGCCCGTCGAATGTGGGTGCCTCGCCGTTGAGCAGGTAGGGAGCGCCGGCTGGGGTGACGCTGATTTCGCACGTGCGGAACACGCTGATCTCCTCGCCGTCGGCGACGGGGCGCACCTTGTCGGCCACGACTGAGGCGTCAACGGCATCGGCTGCTATGTGGGCCTCAAGCTTGACCTTGGCCGGAGCAGTGCGGCCTGCCCAGATGTGCATTACCGATTCGCCAGCCACGGTGGTTGAGAGTTGGTCGTTGTCGTCCGACTTGACGGCCTCCATGTTGATGTAAGCCGACAGGGCGGCCTGCTGGCCATCAGAATTGATTGACACGGTGAACGTTCCACTATATTCGGGGTCAATCATTATCTCATTGTATCCTTCGGCCAGGGGGTAGGTGTGGTTGCGGTCACGCAGTTTCACATCCTCGGCCTTGGCATTGGCCTTGTTGAGACCGAGGAACACTACCAGACGCGTGTCTTTGTTGACTTGTGGATTAAGCACATAGAGAGGTTCGTCCACAGTGGCAACGCCCATTGGATCGCCGTTTTCCATCTCAGTAGCCTGGAGCCAGTAGCCCTGGGCCTCGAATACAAACACCTTTGGTGATTTGAGGCTGACTTCCACCTGGTAGGTTGTCAGTTCGACAGTCTTGGACGGATTGGTGCACAGAAACTTATGTTCGACAGTGCCGATCGGGTTGCCGAGTTCTGCCACGGGTCCGTCGAGGGCTCCGACACGCAGGGTTACACCCTCTGGATTGGCCACGTGGATAGTGACAAGGCCAGTGCCGTAAGAGCGCTCCGTTGCACGGATGTTCAGTGCCATGTCCTCGTCGGCCGTAATAACGTAGGCTGTGGTGGGGTCACCGGAGGGCTCGACCTGCTGGTCGTTGACCCATACATCGTATTCCTTGGTGTAGAACACGAAGCGAACCTTGTCACCGGTATTGACGGTAAACACGTCATGTTCGGTGATATCCTTGAACTTAGTGACGTTGAATATGAAGGCCAAAGCCTGTCGGGCCACATCGTCGGCGTAAGATATTGAGACGGTGGCCGTTGAGGTTATGTCGGGGGTGTTGCAATATTTCACCTCCAGCACATCGCCGTTTGCGATGGCGACGCCGTCGTTGGAGCCGTTGATTTTGAGGATGCCGAGCGAACTTGTCCAGTTGAGATCTACGCCGTTAAGCTTGATGTACTGGTCCTCAGCGCTATTGCTGGGAGCGGTGATGCACAGGCGCTGCTCATGCTTGGTGCTGAAAGCCACCTTATTGACACCGGTGTTGAGGGCCAACTGACGGCCAGAGCCGGGGAATGAGAAGTCAACGCGGTCGCGGCCATTGATGATATTGATTTCAATTTCGGCATCATACACCACCTTCTCGGCAAGTACGTGGACTGTAGCGCCGTTGAGTTGCGACAAGTTGATGGTTATGTACTTGGGGCCGCCGTAAGATGATGCGGTGAGGGTTGACTCGCTGCCGTCGGCCTTCACGACCTGGCCGCCCGTGATTATGTAGCCGTCGGTGGGGAAGACGTAGGCGTAGCCAAACGTCTCATTGACCGATACAGTGTGCTGCGTGGCGCCTGGGGCAAGAGTTTCGGGGTCGGCTGTGGTGCCGCCGACTCTGATGGTCACCGAACCAGGCTCGTCCCAAGTGAGGGTTGTCGACAGCGCGGCGGCGGCCCGTCCGGGAGCGACGAGAGCCAAAACGGCCGCAAGTGCCATAAATATTATCTTTTTCATAGACTTAGTTATCGTTTGTAAATCTTCTTTCCTCCGCGGATGTAGAGACCGGAGGGAAGGGTGTCGAAATCAGTGCCCATCGGCAAGCCTTGCAGGTTGAAAATCTGCCCATTGTCGGCCTCGTCGTCGGTCACTTGCTCGATGCCGGTGGTGCTCTTAAGCTTGATGCGCACCATCTTATTGGTTAGAGGCACGAAGTTGCCGCCGTAGTTGTAAGCCGCGGTAACATTGTAGACCACGTCGGGCTCCATCATCGGGAAGGCGAGCGAGGACTCGAACTGGTAAGGCTCGTCGTCGGGCGCCATAATCACAGGCTGGGCGGCCATCTGGTAGATTTCATATCCGTACTGCGGGTCAGGCTTTTCGCTCATGATGCAGGCTATGGCATTGTAGCAGAACGGTATCTGACCGGTGACTGAGAGCGAGAACTCGACAGGTATATCCATCTTGTCCTCGATTTCGTACCAAAAGCCAGTGGCCATCGAGCCGGTCCTGACGGCGCCGGGCACTGCCAGATCGTTGGCGGTGGCGTTGGGCGCGCCGGGATTTTGGTACATCATCAATGGCTTGTAGATTTCGTCGGTGTAGAAATTGTAGGTCTGCTCGTTAAAGAATGTCAGGTGCAAGTCCATGTCTTGGTTGAAACCGAAAATCGCATGCACACCTGCGGTCATCTCGGTGTCCCCCTCGTGGGTGAACTTGCTGTGCGGGGCACCAGAGACCAGATCACTCGTGCCAAGGAAGTAGAGCGTGGGAGTACCGCCTTCGGTATAGAACATGGCCGGGGCGAAACCGCCGGTGAGTTCTATGTCGCTGTCGTTGGCCAAGGTGACAGTAACGTGTGCCAGGCCGGCATAGTAGTAGGTGTTGGTGATATCGCCGTCGACTATGCGCAGGCTGCTGACCTGGTGCGGCGCCACGGTGTAGGTGTCGCCCTCCTTGGTGAGCATCACATAATTATAGTATCCGTAGAACGGGCGCACCGGCACCCAGCCTTGATTCTCTTCCTCAATATTTGTCATGAAGGTGACTTTGTACGCTCCATCGGCCAGACCGAGGGTGGCCATGTCGATTTGGGGCACGAAGCCAGAGGCCGTGCCGTAGCCGCTCTTCATCTCCAGCGCGCCGAGGGTTACTGGTGCTATGATGGCTTCGCCGCCTTGCGTTTGAGGTTCGAACTTGGCGCCGAACAGCACGTTGAATTTCTTAGGACTGTAGTTAATCCAGCAGGCCGAGTTCTCGGCTTCGAGGGCGAATGTGATGACTGAGCCGTCAACGGAAGCGGTGAGCGAACCAGCCTGCGCTATCTCCGTGGGACGCTCGATTACGGGCTGGCCAGTAGGAGGCTGAACGCCCAGTACCGCGTCTTGCGAAAAGTTGTAGCCGCCGCCGTTGCCGCCGCCAGCTCCGAGGCTTGCGGGCGAGAGAGCGTCGAGCAGGAAGTAGCCGTCGCTCATGCCGCTCCAGCCCCAGTTGAAGTGGAAATAGCCGTTGCCGTCGTAGCCGTCGCAGACAAACGAGTGGCCGCCGCCCATCATCGACGTGCCGCCGTAGATTACCGGGCCCACGTTTTTGAGGTTGTTGTAAATCAGGTCGCTCCATTCAGACGAACTGTAATAGGCGCGCAGCGTGTACTCGATGTTGGGATCATAGTCGAAATAGCGCACCATGGCATCGCCGATATTGAGCGCGTAGGCAGCCGAAGCTTGGTCGGAATAGTTCATCTTGATCGAGAATCCGGCGGCGCGCATCAGGGTGGCTACAGCGTCGGCCTGCTCCGGGGTGTAAGCGCCGGTGTATTCGTCGAGCATGTTGTTCCAGTCAAAGGAAGTCTTGGAGAAATCCATCGTCAGGCGCTTGCCGATGTACTCTGCGTTGTACGATATCTTGTCGCGGCCCACGGCGGGATAGTTGAAATACTTCATCACCTGGGCCATCGACGTGGCGGCGCATCCGGTGTATGTGCGGGCGGTGCCGTACATCGGGCACGAATTGTTGTACGGCTCGCCTTGGTCCCAGCGGGTGGCGAGCATTGGCTCGATGGCCTCGCGCGCCTCAGTGGCGGTGGCGTAAGCGGCCACGCCCTTTGACGCGCCCCACTCGATTTGGCGAGCGTACTCACTCAGCCACCAGGCCATCGCTTCGGGCATGTTGGCAAGGTCGAAGGCGCCGTCGGCATAGCCGAGCACTGGGGCTGCTGCGTCGTCGGCCGATATGAGTGTGTAACTGCCCTGGCGGCTAAACACGTACACGGCGGGTTGGCCGTTGGATGTAAGTTGTGTGTGGGCCAGCACAGGCGCTTCCATGCCCGGAGCCTTTGCTCCGAATGCCGACTTGCTGGCGCGAGCCAGGGCCTGGTCGGGCGTAAGGGGATTAGCGACAACAACGCCGGCGGCAAGGACTGCCGCCGACGCTAATAGCATTTTTTTCATCGATTACTGTTAACGAGTATTTTACAAGAGGAATTGCCGGCTACGGCCACGTATACGCCAGCCGGCAGGCCGGCGGTGCTGACGCTGCCCTGGCCCTGGGCCACGAGCGCGCCTTGCATGCTGTAAACCTTAATCTGGCCCTGGGCTGTGATGTCCTGGCCGTCGTAGGCTATCTGAGCGTTGGCGTCGTCCTCTACGCCCTCGATGCCGGTGCTTCCGGTCAGGGGCAGGTCATAGAATTCGACATTGAAGCCGCTTTCGTTGACGTATGACACGAACAGGCGCGCGGGAGAGTCGGCCGCGGGGTAGTAGAGGCTGACGTTGCGCAGTTCGCCCTTATCGCAGGGGCCGAGGTTCAAAAGCGTCTTGCCGCCTTCGAGGTCTTCGTTGGCGGGTTGGCCAACGATCAACTCTTCCTGTGAAGAGGAGTCGGTGTCAGAGATGCCGCGCTTGACCAGAATGAGGTATTCGTGTTCGCTGTCGGCTGCGATGAGTGAGGGGTCGAGGATGGCACCGTCGATCCAGCACTGGGCGTACATTACGTTTTGGCCCATGTTGATGTGGTCGATGCGGTCAAACGAGCCGTCGGCGTTGAACCAAGCCACACGCATGAACGTGTTGTCATACTCATCGGTCAGCGGTGTCTTCATCTCGAAAGCGTACTTGTAGGAGTCGCCAATGGCCACGCGGTCGACATTGGCCGACAGGGTCTCAGGATCGTCGAAGCCGGTGTCGAGCAGGGCGGGGATCTTTACAGTCTTGTCGCTAAAGCCGGTGAGCAGGTCGACAAAGTTGTAGATGTAGCCTTCGAAATCATCGTATGACACGAACATTACTTGCTCGCCATGGCCCGGAACCGAAGTCAAGGGCTTGTTGGAGTCAGAATTTTCAAAGACGGTCACGGTCTTGGCGCCGGTAGAGTCATATATATAGTAGCAGTAATCGGTGGTGCCGTCGATGGAAATCAGGTAGTTGCAGCGGGTGAGCACGTACATCGGGTTGCCCTGCTGGTTAAACACAACGTCGGCCGAGTAGTTGAGGTCGCCCACCGAGTAATAAGTGGCGAGCACGCCGTCTTTGTCGGTCTTCTCAACAGGCACTTCAATCGTGTTGATTTTCTCGGTACTGCCATTGGCAATCTTGTAAAGGTCTACGACCAGGGAGTTGCCCGAGCGCATGCTCATATTCTCGTCCCATGGAGAATAGTAGGGATTGAAGAATGTATCCTTATAGTAGGGGCACACGATGTAGCCCTGTCCGTCGCGGTTGAATGTCAGCATAGGCGGCGTGCTTTCCTGGTCGCCCTGCATCTGTTGGTAGGAGCATTCGAACGTAAACACTTTCGAAAGCTTGTCGTCGGCGCCGGCCTTGCCATACATTTGATAGATGTTGCCGCTTTGCGAGATCGCCTCCCAATAGCGCTGGCCTTCTTCTTCGTCGCCTTCAATAATCTTGTCGAAGTCGAGGTCGTATACGGGGCCGTATTCGTCGGCAAAGGTCATGTAAAAGTCTTCTTGGCCGTTGGCCGATACATCGAGCACGTCAACGATGAAGCCGTCGTACTGTGCGATTGCCTTGTCCACCTGCTCGGTCACCTCAGTGCCGTCGCGCCAGATGGTGGCAGTCTCTTTATCGCCACCGAGCGAGTATACCACCGAGCGGTAATGGTTGATGCCCGGGCCGGCGTTCACGGCCAGCGCCACTACGATTTCGTACTTATCGTCGGTGTTGAAGAAGTTTTTTGTCACCACGGGCAGTACGCTGATGCCCTGGTCGGGGCCGGGCACGGCGAGTTCGTCGTCGGCGTAGCGCATCTTGTCGTGGATGGTGCCAACCTCCTTGAACTCAGAATCGTAGATGGTAAACGAGTACTCTTGCAGTATGTACTCGGTCCAGTATTCGTGATTGATGGGCTTCACGCCGAGTTCGGTCGAACAGTACCACAGCTCGCCGTTAGGGCCGTCAATGTCGTAGAATGAGCGCGTAGGGCCCATCTCGACCGAAGGTTTTGCCTTCATTGGCGAAGTGAGGGTAGGGGATGCAGGGGCATGGCCCACCACGCCTTGGCGGCGCAGTTGGGGGCTCTGCATGGCACGGCTTATGTTGATTTCGTGATTCGGAGCCTTTTGGGCTTGCGCGTTGGGTACGCAGTAGAGGCCGGATAAGGCAAGCCCTAGCGAAAGGGCGGAAAGAGACAATTTCATTTCTTTATGTTTGTGGATTTTAGTTCTACATGCAAAATTACGAATAAATCGTCAATTATTATAATTTTCAAGCTCGTATTTCAGCCAATCTTTGCTAAATCACTTACGATTTTAAAATTTTTCGCCTCCCCGCCGGATAATTGGCGGAAAATCGCTAACTTTGCCGGTGGATTTGGCCGCTTTTGGTCGCCCCATCTGATATGCTGCATGACAATCTGAGAATAAGCGAATTTGATTATCCCCTCCCCGACGACCGCATTGCCGGACATCCCCTGGCCGACCGTGACAAGTGCAAGTTGCTTGTATTTGGCGGTGATGCCAAATCGCCTGAGGAGCACGTGTTTGCCGAGCTGCCCGACTTGCTGCCGAGCGATTCGATGCTCGTTTACAACAATACCCGCGTCATCAACGCCCGCATGCGGTTTCGCAAGGGCGGCGACGGCGCGCTGATTGAGATTTTCTGCCTCGAGCCCAAGACGCCCGTCGACTATGCAGAGAACTTCGCCAGTCGCGGCAATGTGTCGTGGCTGTGCTTCGTTGGCAACTCCAAACGCTGGAAATCCGGATCGCTCACCCTTCCGCTCGTCATCGACGGGCGCGGCGTAGCACTCTCCGCCACAAGGCTTGACCGCATAGGCAACGCATCCGTAGTTGAGTTTTCTTGGCAGTGGGCCGAGGGTGGAGGGAGCGAGTTGCCGACGTTCGCATCTATCATCGAGGCCGCAGGCGAGATACCCATACCGCCCTATCTCAACCGCCCCACCGAAGAGTCTGACAGCACTGATTATCAGACCGTGTACTCTCGCATCAAGGGCTCGGTGGCAGCACCTACTGCAGGTCTGCATTTCACCGATGCCGTGCTGAATGCCATCGACTCCCGCGGCATACCTCGGCGCGAACTCACGCTCCACGTCGGCGCCGGTACTTTCCAGCCCGTCAAGGAAGAGGACGTGACGCTCCACGAGATGCACAGCGAGTTCATCGCCGTGCCCCTCAGCCTTATCGAGGAATTGGCAGTTGGCGATCGTCGCGTGATCGCCGTCGGCACCACCTCGGTGCGCACCCTCGAAAGCCTCTACCATGCCGGTTGCCTGATAGCTTCGGGTCGTTGGACCGGCGAGGTGCCGCAGTGGTATCCCTACGAGGCAGACCATCCACACCTGCCGGTGCGCGATGCCCTTATGGCAGTGGCCAACTATCTGCGGGAAAACGATTTGGCAACCTTCCTTGCCTCCACCCGCATCATCATCGCCCCGGGTTATGAGTACAAGATTGTGCGAGGGATGGTCACAAACTTCCACCAGCCCAAGTCTACGCTGCTGCTGCTGGTTTCCGCCTTTATCGGACCGGCCTGGAAGGAGGCTTATGACTATGCCCTGGCCCACGGTTTCCGCTTCCTCAGCTACGGCGACGCCTGCCTGTTTCTCGGATAAAAAAAGCGGCATCCCCGTGGGGAATGCCGTCTGCGGTTATGAGGTAGGTGCGCTTTAAAAAAGCGGTGCAAAGTTAGCCATTTTTGCCCGAATATTGAAATGATGCTCAATAAAAATCGAAAAAAGCATTGATAATCCAAAAAAAATGCCTACCTTTGCACTCACAACCCAAGGAGTGGTGCTCGAGTGGTTGAAGAGGCACGCCTGGAAAGCGTGTATACGCCAAAAGCGTATCGGGGGTTCGAATCCCCCTCACTCCGCCAAGAAACCCGCAAGCAGAAGAGCCTGCGGGATTTTTTTGTATAACCCAATATTTGAATTATTATGACGCAGATTGTTGTTACACTGGAGAATAATGCCGATGGGAGTTTTCTCCGACGCATAATTGAAAATATGAAAGGCGTGGTGAAGGCGTCGCTCATCCATAAGAGTGAAGGTGTTGATGTCGAAAAGTCGCAATGGCTTGAGTCTCTTCATAATATTAAGGCCTCTATTGATCCAAGCGTTATAGATATCTCTGATCCAAGAACGAATTATATTATGTCAAAATGAGAAGGGTTTTCCTTGACACAAATTTCATAATCGATTACTTTATCAGAGAAGATTATTGCGGTGATGCTGAGAAGGTATTGAAATTGAAGGACACCAATAATTTGGAATTTTTCATATCATATCTTACTGTGGCAAATTTTGCATATATCATGCGTAAGCTATCTCCTCAAAGTCTAAGGGAGCTTATTGCGAACATATGCGACACATTTAATATTGTTGATAATACAAAAGATCAAATATTGCAGAATTTGGACAACAATGCTAACGATTTTGAAGATGGTCTTCAATATCAGGCGGCGGTTTCAGCTGGTTGTGGTTGTTTGATAACTCGGAATAAGAAAGATTTTACATTTGCAAAGATTCCTGTTTTGACTCCGTCTGAGTTTGTGTCGTGCTTTGGGT
>CAMWUM010000022.1 GCA_947177435.1 uncultured Muribaculaceae bacterium | reverse complement strand
GTTGTAGTTTTGGCTCCAAAGTTCGAGGGTGATTTCGTCACCATCGGGGGTGAAAGCATAGCGAAGATACTGCCAATCGTCACCCGTGCTTATGCTATGATTGAAATTAAGCAATTTGCCATCCTCCCCATATATCTTAAATCCGTGGTCGGGATTAGCCCAATAATTTGACTCTACATAACTGTGGCACACGTACATGTCCAACATGTACTCATGACCTGGCACAAGACCCGTCGCCTTAGCTGTCAGGGTAATGCGTGCCCATCCGTCAAGGGTGTAATGGCGCATCCTCGCATACCGCCCGTCGGTATCTTCACGGGACAAGATTTCAACAATGCCGTTGCGCACACCCGCCGTTTCTACAGCCCAACCGAGCAGCGAAGAGCAATCGTATGCAACGTCCACTCCATCATAGTTTTTCAACTCACGCTGCTGAAAATCAGGATCGTCAAAACTGCCGTTGACAAGATAGTTATGAGAAATATTGCTTTCACCAGGACGCTCCGCCTCATCTGCAGGACCTCCAATTGCCGCAGGGGCATTATCATCAGCCAATACCGAAAGGGCAGCCACAAACATGGCAAACAAGGTTAGCATCCTCATATTTAAAACATTTTATGAATATCTTCAATATCTATCACACGTATTACGGGCTTGCCATCGGGCGTGTAGTCAGGGCTCGAAAGTCGGAACAGTGCGGTGACAATAGCATCCATCTCCTCAGCTGTGAGGCTTTCGCCGTACTTGATGGCACCTGACTTAGCCATTGCGGCGGCGATGCGCTGCCATTGGCTTTGCTCCACATCCGCTTCCTCGTCGGCCATGGCATTGATGATGCGAAGGAGAGCCTCAGCCGGACTGGTCTGGCCGATGATGGCTGGCACGGCGTTGATTGACCAGTCGTTGCCGCCTAAATTGCTGATGTCAAAGCCCATCGAGCAAAGCATATCGCATATCGACGCGCAGATGATATCCTGCGACGGATCGAGCTGCACCGAATCGGGGAATATTAACCTCTGCGACACGGGCATGCCCTGCTGGGCCTGGGCCGAGTATTTCTCAAACAGTACCCGCGTGTGCGCGCGGTGCTGGTCGATGAGCATAAGTCCGTTTTTCGACGGCATAGCTATGTAGCGCCCCTTGATTTGCAGCATCGCCGGCTTTTCAGCCTCAGCCACAAATAGTTGCTGCTGCTCGGGCTCATCTGCCACGGGCAACTCGGCTGGCGCGGCATCAGGCACCGCATCGTCCTGGCCAAGGCGCTCAGCAAAGCCAGCGTACAATTTCTCCCAATCGGTCGGAACCGAAGCTTTTGGACTTGGAGAGGGTGAAAAACGCGGACGCGGCTCCCTATCCTCCTTAAAGGGGTTATAATGCAAATCGACATCGAAGTCAGGCAATCCGGCAGGCTTGTCGCCGGGGGTGTACGCCGGTATGTCGGGAGCATCCACCGTGTCGAAATCTATGGCAGCCGAGGCATTGTAGCGCCCAAGCGCCTCCTTGACGCAGGCCGAAAGGATTTGCCAGATGGGCTGTTCGTTTTCGAACTTAACCTCATACTTCTGCGGGTGGATATTAACGTCAATCGTCTCAGGGTCAACGGTTAGGTTAATGAAATAACTGGGCTGCGTGTCAGCGGGGATAAGCGACTCGTAGCATCCGAGCACAGCCTTGTGGAAATACGGATGCCGCATGTTGCGCCCGTTGACGAAAAAGTACTGCAACTGCCCGCGCCGCTTGGCGAACTGCGGCAACGACACATAGCCATCTATGCGCACGAGCGACGTTTCGGTGCTGACGGGGATGATCTGGTGGTCGAGTTTAGGGCTGAACAGGTCGCAAATGCGCTGTTTGAACGATGCCGGCAGCAACTTGCGCACCACCGCATCGTTGCTCGTCAGGGTAAACTCCACTCCGGTGTTTACCAAGGCCAAACGCTCAAACTCGCGAGTGATGTGGCCGAGCTCCACCGCGTCTTTTTTAAGGAACTTACGACGAGCGGGGAGATTGAAAAACAGACGCTTGACCATTATGTTGGTGCCCTCCTGGCACACGTCTGGCGTCTGGCTCTCAACCTTCGAGGCCGAGATGATTAGCCGAGTGCCGGCCACATCCCCGGCACGCATGCTGCGCAACTCTATCTCCGACACTGCCGCAATCGACGGAAGAGCCTCGCCTCGGAAACCCATGGTATGCAGAGCGAACAGGTCGGATGCGTCTTGTATCTTGGACGTGGCATGGCGCTCAAAGGCCATGCGTGCGTCGGTGACTGACATACCGCAGCCGTTGTCGATGACCTGTATGAGAGTGCGACCGGCATCCTTGACGATGATTTGCACAGCCGTGGCTCCGGCGTCGATAGAGTTCTCCACGAGCTCCTTGACGACGGATGCTGGCCGCTGAATCACCTCGCCGGCGGCAATCTGGTTGGCCACCGAGTCAGGCAGCAGATGTATGACGTCAGTCATTGGCATTACAGCAGTTCGACGCCGATGCCGGGACGGTCGGGAATGGTTACCTTGCCGTCGATGATTTTGATGCCATCAAATCGGTCGTTGGCAATCAGCAAGTTGCCGTCGAGGTCTGCCCAGTCGACCATGGGCGAGAGCTGTGCGGCGGCAGTCACGGCGCACGATGTCTCGGTCATGCATCCGAGCATAACCTTCATACCCATGGCGCGGGCGAGCACGGCCATTTGGTAGGCCTCGTGCATGCCGGTGCTCTTCATCAGCTTGATGTTGATGCCGTCAAAGGCGTCGGCCATGCGGCGCACATCGCTCAGGCGCTGCAGCGACTCGTCGGCGATAAGGGGCAGAGGCGAACGCTCGCGCACCCATGCGATATCCTCAAACTGCTCTTTGGGCATAGGCTGCTCAACAAAGACGCAGCCGTTGTCAGCCAGCCACTTGCACATATCCAGTGCGTGGTGCTTGTCTGACCAGCCTTGGTTGGCGTCAACGCAGATAGGCGTGTCGTAATGTTTGCGGAAAATCTCAACGAGTTCCTTGTCGTGGCCCACGCCCATCTTCACCTTGATAATCTTGAAGGGCTTGCACTCGTCCACTTCATGCTGCATCTCGGCAGGGTCGGACTGGTAACTGATAGTGTAAGACGTGTTGGGCGTGTTGGCGGGATTGAGACCCCAGATCTTATACCAGGGCTGGCCCATAATCTTGCCCACAAGGTCGTGAAGAGCAATGTCTACAGATGCCTTGGCAGCGCGGTTGTTTGGGGCAACGGTCTCAAGGTATTCGTGGATATCCTCGATGCGGAAGGGATCGGAGAACTGAGCCAAGTCGGTCTGCGACAGGAATTTGCAAACCGAATCCACGCTCTCGCCGAGGTACGGAGGCATCGAAGCCTCGCCGTATCCTACAACGCCGTCATATTCAATCTGCACCTGCACGCCGGGCGTGGTGGTGCGCTGGTTCTTGGCCAGGTTGAACGCATGGCGGAGCTTCAGTTCGTAAGGCTCAAAACTGAGGTTAAGCTTGCCGGACGGCTTGAGCGGCTTGGTGGGCTCGCCAAAAGCGGAGATGCTGCTTATCGGGGTTGCGGCCATGGCTGCGCCAAAAGCAGCCACACGCAGAAAATCTCGTCTATTCATTGATTTATTGAGGATTGAGGGTTTATAAAAATCAGAAGAGCCAAGGGTGGTTGATGGCCTTGACTATGCCGTGAGTGTCCTCCATGCCGTGGATTCGCACGGCTCCGAGGGTGGTGTATCCGGGGAAATCGGGCGAGGCCGGGTCCATGCTGTTGAGCGACACGCGCTGCGTGAGACCATTGCTGTGGATGAAGATGCCATCCTTGTCGTAGATGCCCACGTGTGTCACGCGGCCGGTCTGCTTGCTGCCGAAAAAGAGGAGGTCGCCCTGCTCAAAAGCCTGCCAGTTGTCTTTGTCAAGCTGCTTGCCTGTCTTGGCCTGCATCGAGGCGTCGCGCAGCAGGAAGATGCCCATGCGCAGATATGAATTTTTGCTAAGACCTGAGCAATCAAGGCCTTTCGATGAATTACCGCCCCAGGTGTAAGGCTTGCCCATCATATCGTAGGCATAGCCGAGCAGACGCTCAGAGTCGAAGTCCTGCGTGGCCCATTCACGTATGGGCGTAAACGCAGAGGCATCAGCCCAAGCGCGCTGTCCGTCGGGGAGGATGATGAGCAGACGGCCGTTCTCCACCTTATCGCCACTTACGACTATGTCGTTGGGCACCAAGTCAGTAACAACCGAACGCGGATCTGTGGCCGTAGGAGTCTTGTATGATTCTATCTCGCCGCGAGAGGTCACAACCATACGGGGCTGCTTCTTCCACGCGTCGAACTCTGCCTGCGTCTTTTCGACCAGGGCGTTGGAGGTGACCCACCCATTGTATCCGTCGGTGGTTTCTACCCGGCTCCAGTTGCCATCCTTTTCGAGCACCTTCACGGGCATGCCCATATATTCCTGGGTGCAGAGTTCCTGGGCGTGGCCCTTGGCGGTGCGCACGTGGGCGACTGAGGTGTTGACCTGAGCCCATTGCTCGGCCGAGAGGCCCAGCACACAGCAGGCACAGGCCAAAAGCGCTAATATTCTATTCATTGCTCTACGGGATTACAAGATAATATTTCGAAATGGCGACTCCATGCGGGATAGAACATATTGCCCTTGCCGCACTCTACCTCGCCGAGCTGGGCATCGACAGTCTCGCTGCGCACAAAGCGCTTGGGCGGGTCAAACTCACCGCCGACGGTCTTATTGGCCACAAAGCGGTAAGTGTCGATGCCTGTGGAGTAAAACTTCTCAATGGCCTTGTCTCCGGAGTTGGTGTAACGGCCAAACGATACGTCGACCGGCACCCAGCCGATGCCCTCGTAATAGGTCTCGGCCCAGTCGTGCAGGTTGAGTTCGCCCGGATGGGTCATCCATCCGCTCTCCCAGCGCGCTGGCACACCAAGGGTGCGCATCAGCGAGATGTACAGCAGCGACACCTGGCCGCAATCACCGTGGCCCTCATCGAGCACATACTGCGGCAAGCACTCGATGGTGCTGTATTCGCGGGCTCCGGCCCAGGGATAACGCTGTATGATATAGTCGTATACGAGTTCGCTTTGCTTGTACGGGTTGGTTTCGTCACCCACAATCTCGCGTGCCAGGCTGTCGAGGCGGATGATGTGGCGGTTGTCAAAGGCAGTGTACTTCTCATATAGGTCGCCGTCCTTGTCGTAAGGCTTGATGCCGCTGAGGATGGTCTCCGGTGAGAAGTATGCGCCATGGGCCACATAGTCAACCACATACTCGAAGTGAGCCGTATCGCCATGCTCCGGAGCCGGAGCGGTGAAATAGATTGACGAATGCGCCGAACGCTCGGGCGACGATATGACGCTCTCAGTCGGATAGCACGACACCAGGCGCACGTCGGTCTGGCGGTCGGTGGCCATCGGATAAGGCATCCACACCCTGAGCGTATCGCCTATGAGGGCGGAATCAAAAGGCACGTCAATGCTGAAACGCACGCGCATCTGCTTGGCTGCGCCGTCGGCCAGCTGGCCTTTGCTCCAGCGGATTACCGAATCGGCATAAGAGCGCCGAGCCTCACTGGCATTCCAGCCGCGAAACTTCCAGCCGCCGTTGTAGGCAGGATTGAGCAGGTTGAGGTTGCGGGGCGACTTGCGGTGCATGCGCAGCACGCCGTCGATCTCCATCACCTCCACGTAATGTTTCTCGGCAAAGGCGCGCACGCTGTCGATGGTCAGCTCGGGATGATCGGCGATAATCTGCTCGGCGCCCTCCTCAAATGTGAGGGAGAAATCGCTGAGCAAGCGAGCCTTGATGGCCTCGGCCGAGTCGGCCTCGAGCCATGAGGGCAGATTGGCGGCAGCCTGCTGCTTGTCGCCGCATGACGACAGCAGCGGCAGCATGGCGCAAACGCACAGCAAAGCCTTGATTTTCATAGTTATTTGCTCTGATTGATGAAGTTGCGGAGCTCAGCGCCCAGGGCCTCGGCCTCGGCCATAGTGTGGGCCTCGGAGTAGATGCGGATGATGGGCTCGGTGTTGCTCTTGCGCAGGTGGGCCCAGCTGTCCGCGAAGTCGATCTTGACGCCGTCGATGGTGGTAAGTTGCTCGTTGGCATAGCGCTGCTTAACGGCCTCAAGCACAGCATCCACGTCGATGTCGGGGGTAAGTTCAACCTTGGTCTTGGCGATGGCATACTGCGGCATGGCTGCCTTCACCTCACTCACCTTCTTGCCGCTCTTGGCGAGCATAGTGAGGAAAAGGGCCACGCCAACCAGGGCGTCGCGGCCGTAGTGCGAGGCGGGATAGATGACGCCGCCATTGCCCTCGCCGCCGATCACGGCACCGTTTTTGCGCATAAGCGTAGTAACGTTCACCTCGCCAACAGCAGCAGCCTCGTACTCACCGCCGTGAGCTCGGGTCACGTCGCGCAGGGCACGGCTCGAGCTGAGGTTGGAAACCGTATTGCCAGGTGTGTGAGCCAGCACATAGTCGGCCACAGCCACCAGGGTGTATTCCTCGCCAAACATCTGGCCGTCCTCCTGCACAATGGCCAAGCGGTCAACGTCGGGGTCAACGACGAAGCCAACGTCGGCCACGCCGCCGGCCATCAGCGATGCTATGCCAGTGAGGTTTTCGGGGATGGGTTCGGGCGTATGGGCAAACTTACCGGTGGGCTCACAATTGAGTTCGATTACATTCTTTACACCCAGGGCGCGGAGCAGCTTGGGTATCACCACGCCGCCCACGGAGTTGACGGCATCGACGGCCACGGTGAAGTTGGTCTTGGCGATAGCCTCGCGGTCAACGAGCGCGAGGTCAAGCACGTGGCGGATATGGCGCTCGGCCCAGGTGTTGTTGGTATATTCGTGGCCCAGGCTGTCAACGTCGGCAAAGTCGAAATCGTCCTTTTCGGCCAGAGCCAGCACCTCGCGGCCCTGCTCAGCGTCGAGGAACTCGCCGCGAGCGTTGAGCAGCTTCAGGGCGTTCCAGTGCTTGGGGTTGTGAGAGGCGGTGATGATGATGCCGCCAAGAGCCTTTTCGCCCACCACGGCCAGTTCGGTCGTAGGAGTGGTGGCAAGACCTATATTAATGGCATCCAAGCCCATGCCGCAGATGGTGCCGACCACCACGTCATTGACCATCTGACCTGACAGACGTGCGTCGCGGCCCACCACGATGGCGCCCTGCGAGCAGCCCGACGAGCGCTTGATGTAAGTGGCGTATGCGGCCGTAAACTTGGCAATATCGACGGGGTTGAGGCCGTCGCCCGACTTTCCGCCGATAGTGCCGCGGATGCCGGATATGGATTTGATCAGAGACATAGGCTTATATTTGTGATTTGAAATATCTTACGTTGTAGAGGTAGGGCACCACGGCGGCTATCTCGGAATTAAGGCCGTACTGCGACTTAATCAGGATGTTGACCTCGCAGTCGATAGGAAGGTAGATTAGCGGCATCTGCAGGCCGTATCCCCACTGATAGGAAGTAGTGTACGACATATTGGAGAACTTGAACGACGCGCTGGTGTTGGCCATCACCACGTCGTTGCCGTCGCCGGCGGGCAACTGGCCGTTGAGGTACTGGTTGAGGTTGTAACGCGTGAAGCGGAAGTAGATGAGTTGGTCGTAGCGGGCGCGGTTGCCTTCGGTGCCGGGGTTGAGCACCTGCATGAACACGTTGGCGTCCTCGTCGAGCTGGTAATACGGAGCGTCGGGGCCGGTCTCGAACTTGAACGTCGAGTCTCGCTGCTCGTAGCCGATTACTCGCTGGTTAGCGAGGAAATCGTTGGAATGGATGTTTTCGTCGGCCAGAAGTTCGGCGTACGACTTGTGGTCGTCGCAGCTCGATACGGTGATGGCCAAGGCTGCCAGCGCAAACAGCGCGCGGATGATATATCTCATTTCTTTAAGTATTTTTCGTAGTTTTCGTCAATCATGCTTTTGAAGATGGCCACAGCCTCCTCCATCGTGCCGTGGAATTCGCCGCCGGCCGCGTTGAGGTGGCCGCCGCCGTTGAAGCGCTCTGCGCAGATGGTATTGCACGGGAAATTGCCCTTGCTGCGCATCGACACCTTGATGTATTTGCTCTCCTCGCGCAGATACACCACGTACTTGATGCTCTCAATCGTTAGAGGCTTGTTGACAAGGCCCTCGGTGTAGCCTGGCTTATAGCCGAAGCGGTTGACCTCGGCGCGGGTGAGGGTGATGAGTGCCGCGCCCTTGTCCTCCCACAGCTCCATCTTCTTGCCGATGGCATATGCGTTGAGCCTAAGGCAGTCAGCCGTGAACGTCTCAAACAGGCGCTTGACCAATTCGAGTCGGCGAGCGCCTTTCTCCATCAGATAGGCCGTCACGCGGTATATCTCTGGGTCGGCGGCGTTGTTGAAGCAGAAATTACCAGTGTCAGTCATCATGCCGGCCAGCAGGCTCGACGCAGCCTTATCATCGACGGCATCTAGGAGCTCGAGCGCACATATCACCTTGAACAGCAGCAGACAGGTAGACGACAACTCTGGCTTAGAGATCGTAATGTCGCAAAAGTCTTCGGGGTCAGTATGATGGTCAATCAGCACCTTGGGCGCAGTAGCCTCTGCCACCAGCGGGCCCAGTTCGTCTATGCGTTTGAGCGCGTTGTAGTCGAGGCAGAAAATCAGGTCGGCCGAGTCGAGCAGCTGCTTGGCAAACTTGCGCTGCTCGCAGAATACGGTGATGCCCACCTGCTTGTACAGAAAGCGGAGGGTCACCGACGGCACGTCGGGGGTAATGACCGACACCTCCTTGCCCATGGCCATCAGCACGCGAGCCAGGCCCATCGACGAACCGATGGCGTCGCCGTCGGGCGACATGTGCACCGTGATGGCCACGCGCTCGGCGCTGTCCACCAACTCGCGCAGGCGTGCTATGTCATGCTTGTTAAATGATATATTGCTTGAATCCATTTATGCAGTTGCGTATATATTATGCAAAGATAGCGCATTTTTCCCAACCGCACAACCTCTCCACGCAAAAAAATATTCAGTTTTGGCTGACGACGGACGCACGGACCGTGCGTCCCTACTTCACAATCTTAAACACTGCGGGCTGGCCGGTGGCCTCGGGCACTACGAGCGTGAGCGAGTCAGAGCTCTGGCTGAACGAAACAGAAACGTCAGAACCGAGCATCTCCACTGCGTGCACCTGCTGGCCAAGCGCGTCGAGGCCGAGCGAGCGCAGGGTGATGACGTCGCCCTTGGCGGGGATAGCCATGGTAATGGCGTAGAGCGTGCCGTCCTTGCCCACGGTGTAGCGTATGTCGCTCAGGCTGAACGGCTGTTCAATCTGAGTATGGTTAAGGAACCCACCACGCAGCATATTGATTTGCCCGTCCGCGCCCTCGCCGAGTGTGGTCCATGCGTGGCTGCCGTAGATGGCTTCGCCGTTGGCGTCCATCCACTTGCCCACCTGCTCGAGCATAGCCACAGCTGCAGAGTCAATCTCTCCCTCGGGATTGAGACAGATATTGAGGGCGGCGTTGCCGTCGCGCGAGGCGGCCTCCACCACAAAGCGGATCACCGACGGTGCGTCATATACGATACCCGGCTTGTAAAACCAGTCGCCGATCGGCGCCTCACGTATCCAATCCTGGTCAAGGCGGATTTCTCGCGGGAAGTCAAACTCTTCGGTGGTAATAGTGCCGTTAGTCGCGTCGCGAAACTTAATGATGGTGAACGCGTCCACCTCGCCCTTGTCCCTCAGCTGGCGGTTGTAATAGTCGGCCATAACTGTCTGCATGGCGTTGCTTTTGTATCCTGCACCGGTCTGCTTGCCGGTGAATGGGCCCTGCACCGTGCCGTCGGTGTAGATGAAATCGGGAGCGTAATTGGCCGTAACGTCCATCATGCGCAGCGCCCACTGCGTGGCATACCAATTGCAATAGTCAAGATGGCGGTGGAAGATGCCCTGCCGCGGTGGCGACCAGCCGGTATGCGCGCACGAGTCAACTGTCTCGTACTCGCGCAGGTCGATGCCGTAGAGCATGCGCGGGTCGTAGCCTTCCCACCATTTGCCCTTGCCGTCAGCCGGAGTGAGGTTGCCGTCGTATGGCACGCCGGCCTTTTCGCCCTGTGCGTCTGCGCCGAAAGCCGTCTGCCACCACCACCAGGTGTACTCGTGGTGGAAAGTCACGCCGTAACGCATGCCATACTTGCGGCAAGCTTCGGCCCATTCGCCCAGCAGGTCGCGGTGCGGACCGATGTTGACCGAGTTCCAAGGCTGGTACTGCGAATTCCAAAGGTCGTAATTGTCATGGTGCACGCCCTGTATCATCAGAAATCGCGCGCCGGCCTTTTGGTAAAGTTGGGTAAGATAATCGGGGTCGAGTTTTGTAGGATTCCAGCCGTTAAGCACATCCTTGTATCCGACTTCCGACGGATGACCGAAATTTCTCAGATGGTTGGCGTAGGCCGGCTCTTTTTCATTATAAAGCTTGCGGGCGTACCAGTCGCCGCTCTGGCCGGCCGACTGCGGACCGAAATGCACCCAGATGCCAAACTTGGCGTCGCGCAGCCATTGCGGCGTGCCCGGGTAATTCTCCTCAATCGACGCCCAGCACGGCTGGAAAGGGCCCTCGGTGATGGGGATGTCAAGGTGAGCCTCGGGGAACGAGTCGGCATCAAGCATCTTGACACTATTGTATGGCATTTTCTCGGGCACAGATGGAAACGGCGGCAACGTGCCCACGCTCACCTGCGCACACACGGGCATAGCGATAGCCGCGAGTAGGCAAGTAATGAAAACCTTAGTCATAAGATATGTTAGTTTTTCAGGAGTTGATAAGGATGAGGGTTCCGCGGCCGAAGGCTGTGATGGCGGATGAGCTGGCGGGGATCAGCATCGAATGGCCAAAGGGCAGGTGTGCATCTTCACCGTCAATCGTGAACTTGCACTCGCCTGCCACGCACACGGCTACGATGAATGATCCATCGGCTGGCGAGATCTTGCGGATGCCGTCAACATCCACTTTTCTTACCGAGAAGAAGTCGCAATCGACTATGACGCTCTCGTCTGTCTCGCGGTCATAGGCGATGGGCGCCGTGAGTGGAGCGGAAAAATCGACAGCCTTGCGTGCGTGATTGAGATGCAGTTCACGCTCACGTCCTTTGTCATCGCGGCGGCCGAAATCATAGATGCGGTATGTGATGTCGCTGGGCTGCTGCACCTCAAGCAGGAAGTTGCCTGCGCCTATGGAGTGCACCGTGCCCGCAGGGATGAAGAATGCGTCGCCACGATGCGTCGGATAGGTTTTGACGGCATCCATTATGTTGCCATTCGTCGCCATATTTTCGAAGTCATCCGCAGCCAGCGGACGCGTAAGTCCCGCATAAATCTCAGCGTTAGGCTCGTGGTCAATCACGTACCACATCTCGGTCTTGCCCTGAGCGCCATGCTCGCGCAGGGCATGCTCATCGCCCGGATGCACCTGCACCGAGAGGTTCTGCCGTGCATCGATGAATTTGACGAGCAAAGGGAAATTTGCACCGTATCTGGCAAATACGCGATCGCCGAGCAGCCTTGCGCCGTGGCGATTGACTAACTCGCGCAGGTCAGTGCCTGCCTCGGCGCCAATGCTCACAACAGACACATGCCCTTCCATCGGCGACAGTTCCCAACTCTCGCCTATTGCATTGTCTGCGGATGCGCCTTTAAGCTCAGGCAAACGACTACCGCCCCAAATCACCGACTTGAGGTAAGGCTGAAAAAAGTATGCGCAAGCCATCTTTTCCATTTGCGGTACAAAATTAGGCAATAATCCTCAAACCACCAAGAAAAATCCCATTAATTAACCTCACAAAAAAGGAAAAGGCGCCCGTGGAGGCGCCTTTTCTATGGGAGGGGGAGGGATTAGCGGATGTAGACCTTGCTGGCCTTGTTGCCCTGCTTGGCGATGAAGGTGCCGTGGAGAGCAGCGCCGGCGGGCATGCGTACGCCCTGGAGGGTGAAGTACTCAACGGCAGCGTTCTCGTTGTCGATAGACTCGATGCTGTCTACAGCGTCGGGATCAACCAGGTCAGCGTCATAAACGCGAACTTCGTCGAAGTCAGCCCAGCATACGCCAGATTCGTTGCCTTCGCCAGTGTAGTTGCATGTCCAGAGTTCGATGGTTACTTCGTCATCGATGGGAGTGAAGGTGAACTTCACATATTCCCACTCAGCCTCTTCGCTAAGCTCGTTGTTGGCATACATGAGAGCACCGAGACCTTCACCGGCGGGATCCTTGCCATAGATGTTGAAGCCGTGGTCAGGATTGCCCCAATCGGTGGGGTTGGTGAACTGGTGGCAAACGTACATGTCGAGGGTGTACTCCTTGCCGGGAGTGAGGCCGGTTACAGTGTTCTGAGCCTTGATCTTGGTCCAACCGTTAACGGTGCAGTTAACCATGTCGAGGTACTGGGTGTTGCCCTCGAAGATCATGTAGTCGTCAGGGGTCTGGGTCTTGATTTGAACGATACCGTTCCAGCAGCCGCCGGTCGAGAGGGTCCAGGCGGGGATTTCAGTGGCCTCGTCCACTTCTACGGGATACGACTCCCAGTAGGGGTTGCCGTTGCTTACGTAGTTGGGGTCGTCGAAGCCGCCGTTGACCATGAAGTTCTTGTCGAGCATGTAGTCTGCAGGACGTTTTTTGATGCTCTCCCAGCCACCGTTAGCTGCAGGAGCGTCCTGGGCGAGAGCGATGCCGGC
>CAMWUM010000021.1 GCA_947177435.1 uncultured Muribaculaceae bacterium | reverse complement strand
ATACACAGGCTCGTATGCGGCGATTGACTCAGCAATTGCTTCAATAATATCAACGTAAGGGGTATCGTTGCTGAATACTTTGAATGGGACAGGCAATGTGTAACTTACCCTTACGGGCTGGCCATTCTGTTTGCCCGGAGTCCAAGCAGGCATAGACATAACCAGGCGCTCCGCCTCCTCGCTAAGCATCTCGTGAGGCGAACGCACTGTCTTCAAACCTGTAATGGAACCGTCTTTCTCAATAGTGAATCGCACAACGGCGGTACCAAATATGTCAAACTGTTGAGACATCGGATGACGGATTTTATTGACAATAAACTCGCACATCGCTCTGTCGCCCCCGGGAAATTCGGGCTTGACCTCAACGTCGTCAATGTGGAATACATGCATATCGTCATCTAATCGAAACTTGACGGGTAGGGTTAAGTAGACTTTTACGGGCTTATCATCCCTCAATCCCGGAGTCCACTTAGGCATCGACTTAATCATACGCACTGCTTCGTCACCAAGGGACAGGTTAGGACCGCGCGCGGGCCTTACGTCATTTATTGAGCCATCCTCATCAACCACAAATTGGACTATAACGAGACCTTCGATGCTGTCTCTCACGGCATCCTGTGGATAGTGAATATTGTCTCTCATAAACTCGTACATGGCCTTCTCCCCACCAGGAAATTCAGGCATTCTCTGCAAACCTGAGGGATTGTCCGCCTTACAAACAAAAAAAATACCCACCCCCACAAAGCCTGCGATTGTAGATTTCAGAACATCCATAGCAAAAATTTTTAGTTATTTGTTTTATAATTGTCGGGGCCCCCGGTTCGTGCGACCGCCACAATATGCTGATTACCAGTGCTGATTACGGACGCACGGACCGTGCGTCCCTACTCTGGACTTTACTTGCACAGTTTCATAATTCCAAATCATTTTGTGGGGAAGGCGCGGTTGACGATTTGGGCGATGGCGCCGTCGCCGGTGACGTTGCAGGCGGTGCCGAAACTGTCCATCGAGATGTAGAGGGCTATCATCAGGGCACAGTCAGCCTCGGTGAAGCCGAGGATTGAGCTCAGGATGCCGAGCGAGGCCATGATGGCGCCGCCAGGCACGCCGGGGGCGGCTATGATGCTGATGCCCAGCATGGCTATGAACTGCGCGAACATCCCCAAATCGTACGGGTGGCCCTGCATTATCATCAGCGCCAGGGCGCAAGCCACAATCTTGAGCGTGGAGCCGGACATGTGGATGGTGGCGCACAGCGGCACGGTGAAGCCTGCCACTTCGGGGCTCACGCCCAGCAACTGGGCGCGCCGCAGGGTGACGGGGATGGTGGCGGCCGACGACGAGGTGCCCAGGGCTGTGAAATAGGCCGGCATCATAGTCCACAGGCTTTTTAGGGGGTTGGTCTTGGCGACCAGGCCGGAGATGCAGTATTGCAGCACGAGGATGCCGATGTGCATTACGAATATCACGCCGATGACCTTGCCGAAGGCAACAAGCATGGGCCACGCATCGCCCGTGTAACTCATGCCCACGAAGATGGAGAAGATGTAGACGGGCAGAAGCGGGATTATCGACTTGGCTATCACCCAGGAGATTACATCGCGCAGGCCTGAGAGCACGTCGGCCAGGGCCTTGCTGCCAACGCGTGCGGTGCCGATGCCGAGGATGAAGGCCAGCACTAGAGCCGAAAGCACGCCCATCAGCGGCTCTATGTCCATGGTGAAGTACGGCGCCACGGCGGCCGCGTCCTCCACTTCCGCGATTGAAACCGAAGGGTCAATCAACTGCTTGAAACACAGTGAACTCACACCATATGAAATGAACCCCGCCATCAACGTGAACACATAGGCCAGCGCGGCGGTGAACAGCAGCATCTTGCCCGCCTTGGCACCGAGGTCGGCGATGGCCGGGGCCACGAACCCGAGGATGAGCAGCGGAATGATGAAGCCGAGGTACTCGGAGAAGATGGCGTTGAACGTGGCGCAAAGCCTTACGGCCCAGGTCATTTCAGCAGATTGGGCGCATCCCCACCCGCATAGCAGGCCCAGAGCGATGGCTATGATGATGTATGGCAGCAGGCCGAGTTTTTTGAGTGATTTCATGGCGGGTCTATTGTTTGTCGCCCTTGGGCACCAGCAGGGCGCTGGCCTCCCACAGAGCGTAGATTGGCAAGAAGATGACGGTGAGCGAGAACGGGTCGCCGGTGGGGGTGAGCAGCGCGGCGAGTACCAGAATGGCCACGATGGCGTGGCGGCGGTATTTGGTGAAGAATTCCCTGCGCAGCAGGCCGATGCGGCCAAGCAGCCAAGCCACGATGGGCACCTCGAAGACTACGCCCATCAGCAGCACGATTGCATAGAACGAGTCCATGTACGAGGTGAGCGACACGGTGCTGTCGATCATCGAGCTCAGTTCGTAGTCGGCCAGGAACCTGAGCGTCAGCGGGAAAATGACCAGGTAACCGACGGTCATGCCCATGTAGAACAGCAGGCAGCCGAAGAAGAACGCCCAGCGCGTCCCGCGCTTCTCCTGCTCGTACAGGGCCGGCGAGATGAACCGCCATATTTCAAAGAGCAAGTAAGGAAACGCCAGTATGACAGCGAGATAGAACGAGAGCGTCATGTGCACGAAAAACTGCGACGCGAGCTCGATATTAATGAGCGACACGCTGAAATCGGGGTCGCCCAGGTCGGGCATCCACGCCCCGCCGGCCATCTTGGCCATCGCCAGCCAGCGGTACAGGATGAAGTCGCCGCGGCAGGGGGCGGCGATTATGTGGTCGAAAATCCAGGGCATGGCTGCGAACAGGGCGATGGCAAGCACCATCACCGCCGCCACCATGCGCAGCAGCAAGCGACGCAGGGCCTCGACGTGGGTCCAGAATCCCGACTCCTCCTGCTGAGCCATACCGGCTAGTTTTCAGGTTTGTCAGCAGGCTTTTCGGCCTCAGCGGGCTTTTCAGCCTCGGACTCGCCGGCCTTGCGCACCTCCTTGTTGATTTCCTCCTTGGCGTCCTCCAGGCCCTGCTTAAAGCTGTGCACGCCCTTGCCGAGGTTGCGCATCAGCTTGGGTATCTTGGTCGAGCCGAACAGCAGCATGGCCACCACCACAATAATCAGGATTTCTGTCCATTTCAGGTTGTTGAGAAAGAGAATCTCCATAGCAATTATTTTTCGGGATTAATCGGGACTATTCTCGATCAATCATGATTTTTTCTTTGGTTTTGAAAGCGAATCGGCCACAGCCGCAGCGCGTGCGAAGTCGGCCGTGCGCAGCGCCTGGCCGCCGACCGAGTCGAGCACGATGAAGTAAGGCAGGCGCGGGATGGCCAAGGCGTCGATGTCGGCCGAGTAGACGCCCGCAGGCACCCAGCCCTGGCGCTCAAGCGAGTCAAGACGCGTGCGGCTGCGCCACGAGAGCGAGTCCGGAGCGAACATTATCTCGCACACCTCCAGCCGCTTATTCTTTTCGGCCTGACGCATGGCGTACACCAGAGAGTCACGCTGTGGGCCGTAATAGTTGCTGTTGCAGAAAGCCAGCACCGTGGCCGCCTTCGTAGGCTTGAACACCGAGGCGGAGTCGAGGCTGCGGTAGGCGATGCTGCGCACCGGCATGCTCAAGTCGACATCGGCAAATCGGGCCAGAGACGTCGACATGGGCAGCAGCAGAGTCTGCGCGTGAGCCTCGGCGCTGAGTGAGCGCATCACCGAGTCGGCGCGGTGCGGATCAATCGAGGCGTCGTAGAGAGTAACGAACAGCAGCACGGGCACCATCTCGCCAGGATGCTCGGCCGAATACCGCTCCACCAGGGCGTTGGTCAGCTCGGGGCGGCCCAGGCGCAGAGAGTCGGCATGCGCGTTGAGGAATGCCGACCACTCCTCATTGTCAGCCGTGCCCTTCACCACCGAGCGGTAAGGGTTTGCGCGGTCGAGCGTCACGGAAATCTTGTCGCCATTGGCCACGTAGGCCCGGCCCAGAATCTTATCCTCATTGTCGAGAATCTCCACTATGGCAGGCTGGGGCGTCGAGGCATGGAACGAGAACTTGCCCTGGTCAGCCGGGGTCACACCCTGGCGCACCTCCGCCCCCGTATAGTAACGCACATACAGGTTGATGGTCGAGCCCTCGGCAATCTGGCCGCTGACCTCGAACGAATCGGCGCGGCCGCAAGCAGCCAGCAGCAGCCCGCACGCGCCCAATATCCATATCATCTTATTCAACATACGCCACAAAGTTACAACATTTTTTCCACCCCCACAAATTTTTGTCAGCGGGCGAGGGGGATTTCGATGCGGAAGGTGGTGCCTTGGCCGACAGTGGATTGCTTGACGTAGATTTTGCCGCGGTGGTACTGCTCGATGATGCGCTTGGCCAGGGTCAGGCCCAGGCCCCAGCCGCGCTTCTTGGTGGTGTAGCCGGCGCTGAACACGTTGTCGAACTCTTTGCGGGGTATGCCTTTGCCGGTGTCGGTGACATCGATTATGGCTCGGTCGCGCTCGACGGAGGTGGTGACTGTGATGCGTCCGTGGCCCTCGGTGGCGTCGACGGCGTTCTTGAGCAGGTTTTCCATCACCCACTCGAACAGCGGCGCGCAGGCTTTGACGGGCAGCGACCCGGGGCAGAGCTGGGCGGAGAACTCGATGCGGGGCGATATGCGCGTGGCCATGTAGGCCGAAGCCTTGCCCACCACGGCGTTGAGGTCTTCGTCCTCCATCTTGGGCTCGGAGCCGATTTTGGAGAAGCGCGAGGCGATGGTACTCAGGCGCTGCACGTCTTTGTTCATCTCGCCGACGGTCTCGGCGTCGACGCCCAGATCGGGCAGCAGTTCCATCCATGCCATCAGCGACGATATGGGCGTACCCAACTGATGGGCAGTCTCTTTCGATAGGCCCACCCACACCTTGTTCTGCTCGGCCTTTTTGGTCGACACCACGGCGAAGTACACCACCAGGATGAACATAAGCATCACGCCCAGCTGCACGTAGGGGTAATAGCTCATGCGCTTGAGCAAGGTGGAGTCTTCGTAATACAGATGCTGGTTGACGCCGGGCTCGATGGTGATGTGTATGACGTTGGTGGTGAGGCGCATCTTGCTGAGTTTGGCATTGAGGAAATCGCGGTTGGCCCGCGACAGTTCCTCTACGCTGTAAGCCTCGTCGGGCGCGGCCTCGGGCAGGCTGAAGTTGCGGAACAGCAGGATATTGTCGTCATCGTCGGCCAGGAGGACGGGGATGGTGGTGTTGCTCTGCATGATTTCCAGCAGAAAGTCTATCTCCTCGTTGACGGCCTGCATCGATGCCGAGTCGGTGACCACCACGCCGATCATGTTGACGCTCTGCTTGGTGGCGTTAGCCCAGATCTCCATGCGCTCGCGCTCCTGGCGGCCCAAGTCCTTGATGAGCCTGTCGGACAGGTAGAGGAACACGGCGGCCAGCACCACGGCGGCCGTCAGCAGCACCCACCGCCCGTAGCGGCGTATCTCGTAAATATTAGTCTTCATGCTTTAAGATTAACGCGCCGCGCCCCTTTATATTATAGGAAAGAGCCCGACCGAGCAAAAAATTAGGCCGGCCAGGCCGATTTTTTGCCGATTTTGATTGGGGATTTCAGAAATTATGCATACATTTGCAGCGCAATTTAGAACATATACGTATAATTCTTAAAAAATTCCCATCATGGCTTATGTAATCACCGACAGCTGTGTCGCTTGCGGCACCTGCCTGCCCGAATGCCCGGTAGAGGCTATCAGCGAGGGCCCCATCTACGTGATCGACCCCGACACCTGCATCGACTGCGGCACCTGCGCAAGCGTATGCCCCAATGACGCTATCATTCCCGGCGAATAATCAGCGATCAGCAAGGAATAACCACAGGGCGTGCCATCTCCGGATGGCGCGCCCTCGTGTTTTGTCAGGGGTTGAGCAAGTCGGGATTGTAGAAGTCCATTATCTGGCGCGTCATCTGCAGGGCCGCGGCGGCGGGCGACGACGGATCGGCCGCAGCGGCGTGCTCGTAGTCAGAGATGGCGCCTGCGCGGTCGCCCATGCGCCAACGCACCCGCCCGCGGCGGTACCGCGCGTCGGCGTCGTCGGGGTTAGCCTCTATCCGCTCAGTCAGCATGCGCTCCTCCTCAATCAGCTTATCATTCACTTCCATATAGTCAAATTCAAAAATCCGAAAAGCAAATTTAATCATTTTCGGCGTCAATACAAACATATTCGGAAAAAATTCGTAATTTTGCGCCTTAATAGGCATTTATTTTTTGCAAAGTGGAAACTAAATACATCTTTGTCACTGGCGGCGTGGTGTCCTCGCTCGGCAAGGGCATCATCTCGGCCTCTCTGGCCTGCCTGCTTAAGGCCCGCGGCTACAGGGTCACTATCCAGAAGTTCGACCCGTACATCAACGTCGATCCCGGCACGCTCAACCCCTACGAGCACGGCGAGTGCTACGTGACCGAGGACGGCACCGAGACCGACCTCGACCTGGGCCACTACGAGCGCTTCACCGACATACGCACCTCGAGGGCCAACAACGTCACCTCGGGACGCATTTTCCAGACCGTAATAAACAAGGAGCGCCATGGCGACTACCTGGGCAAGACCGTGCAGATCGTGCCCCACATCACCGACGAAATCAAGCGCAACGTCAAGATGCTCGGCGCC
Source organism: uncultured Muribaculaceae bacterium (assembly GCA_947177435.1). GTDB lineage: Bacteria > Bacteroidota > Bacteroidia > Bacteroidales > Muribaculaceae > CAG-873. The sequence goes on along the minus strand of CAMWUM010000021.1, from coordinate 6,162 downwards.
TCGGGCGATTACGACTTCGTAATCAACGAGATCGGAGGCACCATCGGCGACATCGAGTCGCAGCCGTTCGTCGAGAGCGTACGCCAGCTCCGCTGGGAGCTCGGCCAGAACTGCCTGTGCATCCACCTCACCTACGTGCCCTACCTGCACGCAGCCAAGGAACTCAAGACCAAGCCCACGCAGCACAGCGTCAAGGAGCTGCAAGCCGAAGGCCTGCAGCCCGACATCCTGATCCTGCGCACCGAGAAGGACATCCCCGCCGAGATGCGCCGCAAGATCGCTCAGTTCTGCAACGTGGCCCCTGACGCCGTAATCCAGTCGCCCGACTGCCCGTCAATCTACGAAGTGCCGCTGGTGATGCACGCCCAGCACCTCGACGAGATCGTGCTGCGCAAGACGGGCGTGCCCGTCGAGGGCGAGCCTCACATGGAGCCCTGGATGCACTTCCTGGACAAGCTGCACAGCGCCACCCAGACCGTGCGCATCGGCCTGGTGGGCAAATACGTGGAACTCCAAGACGCCTACAAGTCAATCAACGAGGCCCTGCTGCAGTCGGCCACCCACCTGGACCGCAAGCTCGACCTGGTGTACGTGCACAGCGAGAAGCTCGATGAGAGCAATGTCGACGAGAAGCTCGCGGGCCTCGACGGCGTGATCGTGGCTCCCGGCTTCGGACAGAGGGGCATCGAGGGCAAGTTCGTGGCCCTGCGCTGGTGCCGCGAGCACGACGTGCCCACCCTGGGCATCTGCCTGGGCATGCAGTGCATGGTCATCGAGTACGCCCGCAACGTGCTGGGCCTGGCCGACGCCCATTCCACCGAGATGGACCCCAATACCAAGCACCCCGTAATCGACCTGATGGACGAGCAGAAGAGCATCAGCAACCTGGGCGGCACAATGCGCCTGGGTGCCTACGACTGCCGTCTGGAGTCCGAATCCAAGGCCGCCGAGGCATACGGATCGACCGACATACGCGAGCGCCACAGGCATCGCTTCGAACTCAACGAGGCCTACCGCCAGGCCCTGGAGGACGCCGGCATGCGATGCGTGGGCCGCAACCCCCTCACCGGCCTGGTGGAGGTGGTGGAGGTGCCCTCGCTGCGCTGGTACGTGGGCACGCAGTACCACCCCGAGTACAACAGCACGGTGCTGAGGCCCAACCCTCTGTTCATGGCCTTCATGCGCGCCGCCATCGGCCAGTGACCCGCTTACCTTATAAATCGACAACATTAAAGAATAATGGGAAATAATAACAACAACAACTCCACACTGCTGATCATGATGCTGCTGATGGTGGTCACATTCTTCGCCATCAGCCAGTGCAACCGCAAGCAATCGCAGGCCGAGCAGCAGCAAGCCAAGACCGAGGCCACCATCGAGCCCGCTGCCCTCGACACGAATGCCGCGGCCCAACTCGTGAGCATCGCCCAGCAGTTTGGCAAGGAAGCCGGCGCCGACACCATGCGCCTGGCAGTGCCCGAAATCGAACTCCTGGCCGTGAGCACATCCGACTCCACGGCCGTGGCCGCCGGCACCGTGATGATGGCCGATACCGCCTATGCCATTGAGGCCCTGTTAGGAAAAGTCCAGACCGGCGCCCCCATGACCGGACGCGAACAGGATGCCTGCAAGAAGCTCGCCGCCATGCTCACCACCTACGGCGGCGACAAATACCTGGCCCCGCACCGCTACGGCACCGAGCAGACCTGCTCGCTCACCAGCGCCGACGGAGCCCTCACCCTCACGTTCAACACCAAGGGCGGCATCATCGAGAGCGCCACCCTCAACAAGTACGACAAGGAACTGGGCGACGACGATAAGGCCGACACCGTGCCCGTCGAGCTCTTCAACGCCAAGACCGGCGCGTACTCATTCGAATTCCCCACCCGCAACAACGACTTCGCCAAGACCAGCGACCTCTACTTCGACCTGGCCGAGAAGACCGACACGTCGGTGGTGATGAAGCTCGACTTCGGCGACAACGTGTACTGGCAGATCCGATACACGCTCAACGACCGCTGCGGTTATATCGTAAATATGCAGATCGAGCAGAACGGCATCCTCGACGTCCTGGCCCCGGGCACCACCACCGGCAAGTTCGCCTGGCACCAGCTCATGGCCCGCAACGAAAAGGGACGCAGCTTTGAGAACCGCAACAGCGCCCTGTACTACAAGACATCGTCAAAAGGCCCCAAGGATCTCAATTCCAACAAGACCCAGACCAAGAACGACATCTACGGCGCCGAATGGTTCGCCTTCAAAAACCAGTTCTTCTCGTCGGTAATCATCGCCGACCAGCCCTTCAAGGACGCCTCCGCCACCTCCGTGGCTATGAACGACAACCAGGTGTACGTCAAGGAAATGACCGTAAACGCCGAGGTGCCTTACGACCTCAACAATCCCCGGCCGCTGGCATTCAACTTCTACTTCGGCCCCAACTCATACGAGACCCTCTCTGACATCGACAAGTACGTCGACGCCAAGGACGACCTCGACCTCAACCGCCTCGTGCCCCTGGGCTGGGGCCCGATGAGATGGATCAACCAGCTGATCATCATCCCGGTGTTCAACTTCCTGAGCAAATTCATCAGCAACTACGGCATCATCATCCTGCTGCTCACCATTTTCATCAAGCTCATCATCTTCCCCTTCACATGGAAGAGCTACATGTCGCAGGCCAAGATGCGCGTGCTCGCCCCCGAAATCAAGGAAATCAACGAGAAATACCCCGGCAACGAAAACGCCATGAAGCGCCAGCAGGAGACCATGGCCCTCTACGGCCGCGTAGGCGCCTCGCCCTTCTCGGGCTGCCTGCCGATGCTGCTGCAGATGCCCATCCTCATCGCCATGTTCTCGTTCTTCCCCTCGGCCATCGAGCTGCGCGGCCAGAGCTTCCTCTGGGCCCACGACCTCTCGGCGCCCGACTCGATCCTGACCCTGCCGTTCACCATCCCCTTCTACGGCAACCACGTCAGCCTCTTCTGCTTGCTCATGACCATCACCAACATTATCTATGCCCGCATCAGCATGCAGAACAACGCCGCCGCCGGCCCGCAGCAAGGCATGATGAAGTGGATGATGTACCTGATGCCCGTGATGTTCCTCTTCATCTTCAACGACTACGCCTCGGGCCTTAGCTACTACTATTTCCTGTCGCTTCTGATCACCATCGTGCAGACATGGATTTTCCGCAAGTGCATCAACGAGAAGAAGGTGCGCGCCGAGCTGCTCGAAAACGCCAAGAAGCCCAAGAAAAAGAGCGGCTTCATGGCTCGCCTGCAGGAGATGCAGAAAGCCCAGGAGGCCCAGATGCGCCAGCAGGCCAAGGAGAACGCCAAAAAGCGCCGCTAAACCCATGCAAATGCACACATCCGTTATATCCAACATATCACGCGCCAGGCTCCGGCCTGGCGCTGTGGCTTTGATGGCTGCCCTGTGCCTGGCCCTGTGCTCGTGCGGCGGCAGCAGCGAGCCGGAGTACCGCAAGGCCGAAGGCATGGCCTGGGGCACCACCTACCACATCACCTATAAGAATGCGCGCGACCTGGCCGACACCATCGCCGCCGAGATCGCCCGCATCGACTCCACCCTGTCGCCATTCTGCCCGGGCTCGCTCATCAGCCGCGTCAACGCCGGCGACACCACCGTGCGAGCCGACCGAGGACTGGCCGAGGTGATGGCCCTGTCGCAGCGCGTGTGCCGCATCAGCGGCGGAGCATTCGACCCGACCGTGGCCCCGCTGGTCAACCTATGGGGATTTGGCTACGCCCAGGGCGCGACCGACGTGCCCGACAGCGCCGCCATCGACAGCGCCCTGCGCTCGGTCGGCATCCTCGACTGCTCGGTCACTCCCGACGGACGCGTCATCAAGAAATCGCCCGCCACCGAGTTCAACTTCTCGGCCGTGGCCAAGGGCTACGGCGTGGACCGCGTGGCCGAGGCCCTGCGCCGCTGCGGGTGCGAAGACTACATGGTCGAGATCGGCGGCGAAATAGCCCTGCGGGGCCGCAACAGCCGAGGCGAGGATTGGCACATACAGGTCGACGCCCCCGAGTCGGGGCCCGACGGTGAGGTCGTGCACAACAGCATGGCCCTGCTCGCCCTCACCGACTGCTGCATCGCCACATCGGGCAATTACCGCAACTACCGCAGCACCTCGGCCGGCACCGTGGGCCACACCATCAGCCCCGCCACAGGGCGTCCCGTGGCCACCTCCACCCTCAGCGCCACCATCATCGCCCCCGACTGCGCGCTGGCCGACGCTTTGGCCACAGCCTCGATGGCCATGCCAGCCGACTCGGCCCGCGCCATGCTCGAGGCCGAGGGCGTGCGCGCCATCCTGGCCGTGGCCGCCCCCGACGGCAGCCTCAGCATCATAAAAATCGGAGATATCTAACCATACACCCATGCAAGTACCCGAGTCACCCTATCCATTCCACCTCTCCACCCCCGTGCAGCAGCGTTTCAACGACCTCGACTCTCTGGGCCATGTCAACAACTCTACATATATGCAGTACATGGACCTGGGAAAGATCGACTATTTCAGCCACGTGCTCGGCGACCTGTTCACCGCGCGTCGGGAGTCGCTCGTGATCGTAAACATCAACTGCCAGTTCTACCACGAGACCCGCTTTGGCGAACCCGTGGCCGTGCTCACCCGCGCCGACAGCATCGGCGAGCGCTCAATCATACTCGAGCAGCGCATCGTCAACCCCGACACAACCCAGGTCAAGGCCACGGCCCGCGTGGTGATGGCCGGATTCAACATTTCAGAGGACTCCGGCATGCCCATCCCAGACGCCTGGCGCTCAGCCATTTCTGCTTTTGAGCAACGCAAATTTTAACCCATCAATAAAAAAAATCTAACGCCCGGCGAACCAAAATCGAAAGCCGGGCGTTTTATTTCCGTAAACACATTTAAAACAACCTTAACTTAAAAAAACACACAAGTATGAAAAAATTGCTTTTACTCTCAACTCTCGCAGCAGCCGGTTTCGTCGGCGCATCAGCTCAGGCCATCGAATCGCCCGCACTGTTCGACAATCTCTCAATCGGCGTCCAAGGCGGTGTCACCACCCCTCTCACACATCACCCCTTCTTCAAATCGATGCGCCCCGTAGTAGGCCTCACGATCGACAAGCAGATCACCCCGACTTTCGCAGTCGGCGTCGAAGGCCAGGGAGCAATCAACACCTCGAGCTGGAAGGGCCGCACTCACAGCACAACAGCATTTGACGACTCCTACGTCGGCGCATACGGCGCGGTAGACCTCGTCAACCTCTTCGGAGGATATCCGGGCCATGTACGCCCGTTCGGCCTTGAGGCCGTGGCAGGCGCAGGCTGGGGCCACACCTACCTCGACAAGGCAGCAGGCAAAGACCATAACTACTTCGCCACCAAGGCCGGCCTGAACTTCAACTTCAATCCCAGCAACAGCATCACCATCAACGTGTCGCCTTCGGTTTACTTCGACATGAGCGACGCAGGCGTGGCTCAATCATCGGCCGCATACAACGCCAACAAGGCCACATTCAACATCCAGGCCGGAGTGGTTTACCACATGGGCGGCACCAAGTTTGACGTAGTTCGCCCCTACGACCAGGCCGAGGTCGACGCCCTCAACGGACAAATCAATGACCTCCGCGGCGCACTGGCCGAGCAGATGGGAGTCACCGCAGGATGGCAGGCCAACGCAGCCGCTCTGGCTTCAGCTCTCGAAGAGTGCCAGAACCGTCCCGCCGAGGTGGTGGAGAAGGTCGAAATCAAGGACTACCTCAACTCTGTCCGCTTCGTATTCTTCAAGATCGGTTCTTCGACCGTCACCGCCGACCAGATGCCTAACGTAGAGATGATCGCCGACTACCTCAAGGCTCATCCCGAAGCAAAGGTCGAAATCAAGGGCTACGCTTCTAAGGACGGCAACCTTGACTTCAATATCCAACTGGCGCAGCGCCGCGCCGACGCAGTGCGCACGCTCCTCATCAACCGCTATAAGATCAATGCCGACCGCATCACTGCACAAGGCGAAGGCATCGGCGACATGTTCGAGGTTGAAAGCTGGAACCGCGTAAGCATCTGCACCATCCAAGCTGAGCAGTAAAAGCAATAAGCAACATTTTCTTCTTGACCCGGGGGGAGCGCCCAAAGCGCTCCCCCTTTCTT
>CAMWUM010000020.1 GCA_947177435.1 uncultured Muribaculaceae bacterium | reverse complement strand
GTATTATGGTGCAAAGGTACAAATAATTATTGCAATAATCAAATTTGAGAAATGATTATTGCGATAATCATTTTTATTGATTGATTATTGCAATAATCATTTAGGGTGGTTGAGCAGTACGGTGGTGAGCAATGCTGAAGGGTTGGGCGTTTTTAATATATAGTATTTTTATTTTTGAGAAGGAATATTATGGAAAATACACGTTGCATATTGCCTTACATTATTGATGAGCAGGCCCGGAAATATGGGTCGCGGCAGGCCCTCTCGTGGGTCAACGAAAGCGGCGAGGAATTAGCCTCGTATTCATACGTGGAACTGGCCGAGGCTGTGCGTCAGACGGCCCGTGCGCTGGCCGGGCAGGGACTCGGCCCAGGCGACGTCTGCCTGGTGTTCTCGGCCAACCGCCCCGAGATGATCATTACCGACTTTGCCTGCTATGCCAACGGCGCAATCCCCGTGTCGATCTATGCCACGGCCAGCCGCGAGCAGGTGGCGCACATCATAGAAAATAGCCAGCCCAAGTTGGCCTTCGCCGGCGCTCAGGGGCAGTACGATATGCTTGCCTCGCTTGGCGGCATTCCCAAGCTGTACGCCTGGGATGGCACCGGCCCGAGGCTCGACACGGCCAATGCCGTCTTCCCGATGGATGAAATCGAGCGCCGCCGCGCTGCCGTCACCCCCGACGACACGGCTACGCTCATCTATACCTCCGGCACTACGGGGCATCCAAAGGCCGCCGACCTGCCTCACCGTTGCTTCGACGCCCAGATGCGCACCCACCGCGTGCGGCTCGACATGCTCAGCGACGCCGACCGCTCACTGTGCTTCCTGCCTCTGTGCCATATATTTGAGAAGGCCTGGACGTACCTTTGCATCACCCTTGGCATCAACATTGCCATCAACCAGAATGCCAAGGAGATAGCCAAGGCCGTGAGGGCCGTGCGCCCCACGTGCATGTGCTCCGTGCCCCGCTTCTGGGAGAAGGCCTACGCTTTGATCCAGGAGAAGATTGCAGCCCTGCCCGCCCCGAAGCGTTGGCTGGCCCGCGCCGCCGTGCGCTGCGGACACAAGCGCAACGTCAAATATGAGCGCATGGGCCGTCCCGCTCCGTGGCTAACAGAGAGGCTGTACCGCTTTTTCGACCGTCACTTCCTGGCGCCCACCCGCAGGGCCATGGGCGTGGACCAGGGCAACATATTCCCTACGGCCGGCGCGCCCATCTCGCCTGAGATTGTTGACTTTTTCCGCAGCATCGGTGTGCCCATCTTCATCGGCTACGGTATGTCGGAGACCACTGCCACCGTCACCTGCTACCCCGATCAGGCCTACGAGATAGGCTCGGTGGGCGTGGCAATGCCAGGCGTAGAACTGCGCATCGGCCTGGAGGGCGAGGTGCAGGTCCGGGGTGACATCGTGATGCGCGGTTACTACCGCGACCAGGAGGCCACCAGCGAGGCGTTCACCGGCGACGGCTGGCTGCGTACCGGTGATGCCGGCCGCATCGACCACGCCGGCGGCCTGGTGCTCACCGAGAGGCTGAAAGACCTATTCAAGACCAGCAACGGCAAGTATGTGGCCCCGCAGGCCATCGAGAGCCGCCTCGGCGCTGACAAGTACATCGACCAGGTGGCCGTCGTGGGCGAGAGCCGCAGCTACGTCACCGCCATCATCATCCCCGCCTACGAGGCTCTGAAGGACTACGCCCGCAAGAAAGGCATCGCCTTCAAGAGCATCAACGACTTGATACGCAACTCCGAAATCATGGACATGCTCAAGCGGCGCATCGACCGCCTGCAGCGAGGCTTGCCCTCGTTTGAGCAGATTAAGAAGTTCACCTTGCTGCCCTCGGCCTTCACCATCGAGAGCGGCGAACTCACCAACACCCTCAAAATCCGCCGCCCCGTAATCGCCGCCAACTACGCCTCCGTCATCGACTCAATGTACTGATGCGGGGTAAAAAATGGGGGGAGGGGGCGGGCTGACGAAAAAAAGGCTTTGCAATGCCAAAAAAAAGCGCTACCTTTGCGCATTATTATCTTAAACCGCATTTTGAGCATGAGCAATATTGAATTGAGCGAGCAGGAGGCCATCCGCCGCGCCAGCTTGGACAAGATACGCCAGATGGGCATTGAGCCTTACCCCGCCGCGCTGTTCCCCGTCAACGCATACAGCGACGAAATCAAAGCCAACTTCGACGACGCTCTCGAGCCCCCGCGCCAAGTGGCCATCGCAGGCCGTCTGATGAGCCGCAGGGTCATGGGCAAGGCTTCGTTTGCCGAGCTGATGGACTCGCATGGCCGCATCCAGGTCTACGTCAGCCGCGACGAAATATGCCCGGGCGAGAACAAGGACCTGTACAATGTGCTGTTTAAGAAGCTGCTCGACATCGGCGACTTCGTGGGCATAAAGGGCTACGTGTTCCGTACCCAGACAGGCGAAATCTCGGTGCACTGCCAGGAGCTCACCCTGCTGAGCAAGAGCCTGCGCCCGCTGCCCATCGTAAAGGTGAAGGACGGCGTGGCATACGACGCCTTTGAGGATCCCGAGCTGCGCTACCGCCAGCGCTACGTCGACCTGGTGGTCAATCCCGGCATCCGCGATATATTCGTAAAGCGCACCAAGGTATACAACTCGATGCGCGAATACTTCAACGCCGCAGGCTACATGGAGGTCGAGACTCCCATCCTGCAGTCGATTCCCGGCGGCGCGTCGGCCCGTCCGTTCATCACGCACCACAACGCGCTCGACATCCCTCTCTACCTGCGCATAGCCGACGAACTCTACCTCAAGCGCCTGATCGTGGGCGGTTTCGAGGGCGTGTACGAGTTCTCTAAGAACTTCCGCAACGAGGGCATGGACCGCACCCACAACCCCGAGTTCACCTGCATGGAGATATACGTGGCCTACAAGGACTACAACTGGATGATGGACTTCACCGAGCGCATGCTCGAAAAGATCTGCCTCGACGTCAATGGCACAACCGAGGTTAAGGTCGGCGACAATACCATCAGCTTCAAGGCCCCCTTCCCCCGCGTCACCATGGCACAGGCCATCCTCGACCACACCGGCGTGGACATCACCGGCATGGATGAGGACCAGCTGCGCCAGGTATGTAAGGACCTCGACATTCCCGTCGACCCCAAGCTCGGCAAGGGCAAGCTCATCGACGAAATCTTCGGCGAGAAGTGCGAGGGCAAGTACATCCAGCCCACATTCATCATCGACTATCCCATTGAGATGTCGCCGCTGACCAAGCGCCACCGCGACAACCCCGAGCTCACCGAGCGCTTCGAGCTCATGGTCAACGGCAAGGAGCTCGCCAACGCATACTCCGAGCTCAACGATCCCATCGACCAGTACGAGCGCTTCGTTGAGCAGATGCGCCTGGGACAGAAGGGCGACGACGAGGCCATGATCATCGACCGCGACTTCGTGCGCGCCCTCGAATACGGCATGCCCCCCACATCGGGCATGGGCATCGGCATGGACCGCCTGGTGATGCTCATGACCGGCCAGACCGCCATCCAGGAGGTGCTCTTCTTCCCCCAGATGCGTCCCGAGAAGAAATAACGAGCGCCTATGGATTTCCCCGGCAACATAGCGGTGATGGGCGGCGGCAGTTGGGCCACCGCCCTGGCCAAGCTGCTGATGCGTAACTGCGAGACCATACACTGGTACATGCGCCGCGACGACCGCATCGAAGAGTTCAAGCACGTGGGCCACAACCCCGCATACCTCACCGACGTGGAGTTTGACGTCAGCCGCATATTCTTCTCATCCGACATCAACGAGGTGTGCGACAAGTGCGATACCATGCTTCTGGCTATGCCTTCGCCCTATTTCAAGGCCCACGTCGACAAAATTACCACCGACATCAGCGGCAAGGCCTTGGTTACGGCTATCAAAGGCATCGTGCCTGACGAAAACATCCTCGTCACCGACTACATGGCCCAGCGCTTCGGCATGAGCCACGACAATATGCTCGTCATCTCCGGCCCCTGCCACGCCGAGGAGGTGGCCCTCGACCGTATATCATACCTCACCATCGGCGGCGACTCAGCCGAGAAGGCCGAGGCGTTCGCCCGGTGCATCAAGTCGAAAAACTCCCATGCCATCATATCGAGCGACGTCGACGGCATCGAGTACGCAGCCGTGCTCAAGAACGTCTACGCCATCGCCGCCGGCATCATACACGGCATGAAGCGCGGTGACAACTTCCTGGCTATGCTCGTCAGCAACGCCATCCGCGAGATGGAGCGTTTCGTATACGCAGTCAGCCCGCGCCCGCGCCAGATATGCGACTCGGTTTACCTGGGCGACCTGCTCGTCACGGCCTACTCGCGATTCTCGCGTAACCACAACTTCGGCTCTATGATCGGCAAGGGCTACTCCGTCAAGGCCGCCCTGATGGAGATGGAGCAGACCGCCGAGGGCTACTACGGCACCAAGTGCATCCGCGATATCAATGCCACCTACGGCGTAAATATGCCCATCCTCGACGCCGTCTATTCAATCCTCTACGGCGGCACCCCCGCCAACAAGGCCATCAACGGCCTCTGCGACCACCTCACCTGACCCCGGCAATGGCAAAGAAGGAATACGTAGAGAAGAATAAAGCGTGGCTTGCCGAGAAGGCTGCGGAGCCGGGCGTCAAGCCTATCGGCGCAGGCATTTATTGCAAGGTGCTCAAGACAGGCGACAAGGGCGGACGCTCGCCCCACAGGGGCAGCGTGGTGATGGTGCACTATATGGGCAAGACCATCAACGGCAAGACGTTTGACAGTAGCCGAGGCGGTGTCGCACCGGCCTTCCGCCTGAGCGAATTGATACCCGGTTGGATAATAGCCTTGCAGCAGATGCATCCGGGCGACAGATGGGAGGTGTACATCCCCGCCTCGCAAGCCTATGGCAACCTCAACCAGCCCGACATCCCCGGTGGCTCAACCCTCATATTCGACATCGAGCTGCTAAATGTGATGTGATAGCCGATGGTCGCGGGCGCACGAACCGTGCGCCCCTACAATCTGCTGATTTCCATATAGTAGGGACGCACGGTCCGTGCGTCCGTCTGTCAGGTATCAATATTCAAAATTAGTATGGAATTGGATTCGAAAAATATTAAGCGGCTAATGGATGTATTCAGGGAGTATGTTAAAAATAACTGGCGCACCTTGTTGGTTAGATTTGTCGCATATGTATATCTATTTGGGACATTCTGTTTTATAGCATTGTATTACTCATATAATGTTAGGGTTTCTGTCAAGCCGTTGAGTTATTTTCTAATCGTACTGATAACATTGGGCATCTATCTGCTTTATGTAATCATTAATCATTTATTGGTACGTATTATTGTCCCGCATAAAATACTATTAATATTTGATTTGCTTACGCTTATGATGCTGATATGCATTAGCGTAAGTGACTTGTGGGTAGAGAATTGTGTCAGGCCTTTTGTAATATGCGGTGCAGGAGGAGGGGGGATTCCGGGCCGAGGTTGAAGATTAGGTCGAGGATGCTGAGATTGGGGATGAAGCCCAGGCGGTCGGCGCGGACTTGGTAATAGGCCGGGGCGTTTTCGATGTCGAAATTGGTTTGGCGACGGTAATCGTCTATTGCATCTGGCTGTTCCTCGACGTAGTAGGTCACTTCGGTGTCGAGGGCGAGGATTTGGCGGATGATTTGGTCGAGGGCGCGGTCGAGATCGCCGACTGTCAGGCCCGGGGCCGGAGGAGTGAGCAGGGGCTTGAAGCGGTCATAGTAGAATTCGAAATAAGGTGTTCGGCCGTAGGCCGACTCGAGTGACACGGCGTGGTCGCTCCACCAGCCGGCGTGGCTTGATACGCACACGTCGGCCCATGTCATGCCCCGATGGGCCTTCTCGATGGGCACGGTGAGCGTGAGCGGGCCTCGCACGTCGGCTATAGAGCAGCGGTGCGCGCTCTTGCGACGCTTGTCGTAGGGCATGGCCAGGTCGATGACGGCGCGCGGGTATGAGGCCAACAGGGCGTAATACCCCACCTGCCCGCAGTACTGCGGGGGCAGGATGGCGGTGCGGCCGGGGCGTGTGATCAGTGGCGAAGGCATCGAGCAAGTTCCTCCTCGACTTCGGCCGCCGACATTGTGCGCCGGCTTTGCAGCGTCTCGGCGAACTGGCGCACGGCGTTGATCACCTGAGAGTTGGAGTAGAGGGAGTTGAGGTATTGGTACGTCTTGTTGAAGATCATCTCTGTCTCGTCGTGCTCGAGGGCGCAGTAGGCCTGGCCGTCGGCGTCGGCGATGGCGAAGAAGCGGTCGCGCAGGTCGCTGCCTATCTGTTTGTGGCGCAGCACGATGGCGCGGCTCATAAGGTTGCTCAGAGCCATGCCCATCAGCAGTTGGTACTGGCGCAACTGGTCGTTCCAGACGATTTTGGCCGACATTCGGGGGTTGGTGTACACTTCGGCCTCGGGGGCGAAGCTAATGGATTCGGGGCCGTCGATCGTGATTTGGCGTATGGCCTGGTGGCCGTCCCACACGTTGAGCGAGATGGCGATGCCGGCCAGGCCGTAGCACTTGTCGCGCTCGTCGGCGTATTTGAATTTCTGGTCTATATCCATGTGTTTCATTGCATTAGTCGATGCCTTTTTCGAAGGCCTTGAAGGCGGCCTTGTCGGGGTTGGGGTTGGAGAACATTCGGCTCCAGCGTATGTTGGAGAAGAGGCCCTTGTCGGGATCGAATGATATGAGCACGATGAGCGGGCGGCCCACGATGTGGTCCTCGGGCACGAAGCCCCAGAAGCGGGAATCGGACGAGTTGTCGCGGTTGTCGCCCATCATCATATAATAGTCCATGGCGAAGGTGTATTCCTTCACCTCGTTGCCCTGGCCGTCAAGTACCTTGCCATCTGTGAAATAGTAGTCGTTGTGGCCCTCGTAGTTGCGGATGCAGCGCTCGTAGAGCGTCCAGTTGTCCTCGGTGAGGGGGATTGTGAGGCCGCGGAATGGGATTACGACTCCGTCGCCGCCCCAGTCGCTGGGGGTCCACAGCGGGCGGGGATTGAAGATGCCCCTGAAAAGGTCGGGATGGCCTATGCGGCGCAGGTAATCGTTGTATTTGAGGTTGGAGATGAGCAGCCCGTCGGCGCGCATCTGCTCGATTGTGGCGAGCGACAGGGGCAGTTTGTAGATGGGCGTGTTGGCCGGCAGGCGCAGGTAAGCCTGCATGTGGGGCGTCTCCTCCGGCGAGAATCCGGAGTAGGCCATATCTTCGTTGGTGATGCGGTACTTGGCGCGGTCGTCGTCGGTGAGCGGTCGCGAGAGGGCTACGATCTGGCGCTGCTGCGAGTTGACTGGCGTGGGGAGTGCTCGGCCGTTGGCGTAGATGGTGTCGTGCACCACTTTGAACGTGTCGCCGGGCAGGCCGACGCAGCGCTTCACGTAGTTGGTGCGTCGGTCGACGGGCCTGTATCTTACCTCGCCAAACACCTCGGGATTCGACTTGATGAAGGCTGCACCGTCTTCGGCCACGCCGTTGCGCTCGATGTCGCGGGCGATGTCATAGTAGACGTTGACTTGTCCCTGGGCGGCCAGGCGCTCCTCGTTGGATACGATGGTGTCGCCGTAAGGGAAGTTGAACACCACGATGTCGCCCCGCTCGATCTGGCCGGTGCCTGAGAGGCGGCGGTATCCGTTCTGTGGCCAGTCGGCGTAGCTGTCGCCGCCGATGACCGGCATGGTGTTGTGTGCCAGGGGGAAGTGGACGGGCGTCATAGGCACGCGGGGTCCGTAGGTCACCTTCTCGACCAGGAGGTAGTCGCCCGTCAGGAGCGTCTTCTCAAGCGACGAGGAGGGTATCATATAGTTCTGGCCCAGGAAGTTGAAGATGAAGTAGACAAGGATGAGCGCGTACACGATGGCGTCGACCCAACTCATCACTGAGCGCACCATCTTGCTCTTGCTCGTGCGCCACCACGAGAACGGGATGTAGCCCGTGATGTAGATATCAAACAGCAGCGGCAGGCCCAGCAGGAACCAGTAGTTGCCCAGCCATACGACCCACAAAGTGTATATGATGGCCACGGCCGAGAACCGTATCCAACGCTTAGTGGTGTTGTCTTTGCATCGTGCCAAGAAATTGTCTTTGAAATTTTTCAGCCGGTCATTAGTGCCGGACGGTGCTTTGTCGACCATTATGATATGTATAAGGGCTATTAGTCTATATGAGCACAAAATTACTCAAAAATCTTGTCACGCACGGGCAATTTACTGTTAAAAATGCTAATTTCACGCCAAAATTGGCGATATGACCCGAATTTGGGCTAATTTTGCAATTAAAAGACCCAGTCCATGCCGCAAAAAGTGACCTGCATATGCCTCCGCGCCGTCAAGTACAGCGACTCGCAGTCGGTGGCCACGCTATGGACCCGCGAGCTCGGGGCCCTGGCGGCCGTTATACCCTCGGGCGCAGGGCGAGAGGCGAGTCGTCGGCGCGCCATCATGATGCCCATGCGGGTGTTCGAGGCCGTGGCCTGGACCAAGCCCGGGCGCGAACTGGCGCGCATCACCGACGTCAAGCCGGTGCCCGCGCCTATGTCGGCCGACCCGGCGGCGGGCACCGTGGCCCTGTTTGTCAGCGACTTCCTATGCTCGGCGTTGCGGCAGAGCGGGCCTGACGAACTGATGTCTGACTTCATCTTTTCGTCGGCCACGCATCTTCAGTCACTCGGCGGCACGGCCCTTGCTAATTTCCACCTTTATTTTCTGGCCCATCTCGGCCGCTTCCTGGGCATCGAGCCTGACATGGGCACATACTCCTCTGGCGCCTACTTCGATATGCGCGAGGGCCGCTTTAGCATTGCCGCGCCCCTGCACCGCGCTGCGCTGCCGCCTGAGCAGGCCCGCGTGGTGGCTGTGCTTATGCGCCTGAGCCCGCGCTCCCTGCGGCTGCTGCGCCTGAGCCGGAGTGAGCGCAACGCTATCCTCGACGCCATCCTCGACTATTACTCGATTCATTACGCGTCGATGCGTTCGCTTGCCTCTCTGCCCATCCTGCGATCACTCTTCTGATGAAATTAAAGCTATACGACTATAATGACACCCAAAAACAAGCAAAAGATCATCATCCCGATAGCCACCGCGGCCTTTATCGCGGCAGGCGTCGCCGTTTATTTTCTTGCCAAGGATGCCGCCCGGCCCGAATTGCCCGATGAGCCGGCCCCCGAAAACGTCCCAGGGAATGCCGAGGCCGGCAGTGAAAGCCCAGCCGCCGAAGGCAAACTGTCAGTGGAGCCGCTCTCCGACGAAGAGGTGGAGTTGGAAAATCCCTGCATTGGCGACGAAGGCGGCCACCAGTGGCTCGACATGGGCACGAGGGTAAGGTGGGCGGCCTGCAACATTGGCGCCGCCTCGCCCCGCGACCACGGAGACTTTTACGCCTGGGGTGAAATCTCGGCCAAGGAGACTTACGACACGGACAACTCGCTCACATACGGCAAGAGAATTGGGGGCATAGCCGGCAATGCCGCTTGCGACGCGGCCCGCGCCCTGTGGGGCGGCGATTGGCGCCTGCCCACCAGGGAGGAATGCCAAGAACTGATTGACAGCTGCTCGTGGCGTTGGGATGGCTCGGGCTATGAGGTGACGGCCCGCAACGGCAACGTGCTATATCTGCCCGCCGCCGGCTGGCATAACATGACCTCGGTGCAGGATGCCGGCGATTTGGGCCGTTACTGGACGGCTACACCTGCCGGCGACGAGGAGGCTTACGCCCTTTGGATCAATCTGCACCGCCGATGGCTCGAGACGTTTGACCGCGACACTGGCTACAGCATACGGCCCGTATTGCCATAACAACGACGGCAGCGAGACAATACAAAGAGCGCCCGGGCTTTCGGCCCGGGCCCGTGATTTTTGAGGAGTATGGGGAATGATTATTCGGCAACAGTGAAGATGACGATACGGTTCCAGTTGTTGATCTCGTAGGGCTGAACGTTGCTGCCGTCGGCCTTAACGATGAGGCGGTTGGGGTTGATGCCGTACTGCTTAACGAGCATGTTGCAAACGGCATCAGCGCGCTTCTTAGAGAGCTGCATGTTGAAGTTGCTGGTGCCGGTGCCCTTGTCAGCGTAGCCGGTGATGACAACCTTGGCGTCGTTGCCCTTCATCCACTGAGCGAGGTTGTAAACGTTAACCTTCTCCATGTCGCGGATAGCGGCAGAGCCGATCGAGAAGCGAACGGTGCCGAGCAGGGGAGCGTAGTCGGGAGCAACCTCAACAACTTCTGCCTCGGGGCAGGGGAAGTTCTCAAGGAGTTCCTGAGCCTCAGCCAGAGCCTGGGCGGTGGTGGCGAGTTCGGCGCGGAGGTCGTTGACCTGAGTGTTGAGGTCGGCAACCTGCTGGGTATAGTCGCAGGGGTTGAAGCCGTTGAAGCTGCGGCCGCCGAGGTTGAAGGTGAAGCCGCCGAGAGCGCTGAGGTTTACGTCGATGGGCTTAGCAACAACGACATTGTCGTAGCTATCGCTGTAGAACGAAGCGCGTGCCTGAGCGAAGAAGTCAACGTACTTGCAGAGACGGAAGCGGAACTGGATACCGGCAGATACGGGGAGCAGCCACTCGTTGCTCTTGTTCTTGCCGCCATAGTTGGGGTAGAGGCAGTCATGCTTGGGGATGTATTCCTCGTACTCGTTGAGGTGCTTGTAATTCCAGTTGAAAGTACCGCCGACACCGATGAAGGGAACGATCGAGAAGACGCGCTTGTCGTTTACGCCGCCGATTGAGTTGAACATATCCCACATGATGTCGAGGTTGGCATTGACAGTCTTGGCGCCGGCAATTCTGCCTGCGGGGTGATGCCAGTTGTTCCAGTGGATAGAGCCGCCGGAGAACTCGGCG
This sequence comes from uncultured Muribaculaceae bacterium, assembly GCA_947177435.1. Classification (GTDB taxonomy): domain Bacteria; phylum Bacteroidota; class Bacteroidia; order Bacteroidales; family Muribaculaceae; genus CAG-873. Next base: position 2,829 of record CAMWUM010000020.1, on the reverse strand, counting down.
CGCCAGCCGAAGTAGGGAGAGAACCACTTGCCGAAGCCTACGCCGTAGTTGGCGGTGAAGTGGCGATCGGCACCAACGGGATTCTCAACGAAGGGGAGGTTGAAGCCAGCGCCTACTTCGAGGAACCAGTTTTTATTCCAGTTCGTGTCGTACACAGTCTTACAGTTGGTGATGTCGTACTCCACAACTGCTTCGTCCTGGACGAGGATTGTCTCCTGAGCCTTGGCAGAGGAAACCGCGAAGAGCGTAGCGGCTCCCGCGAGAAGTAACATTTTCTTCATATAACCTTATTTAAAATAATTTATGTATTCTTAATGAATTGGTGATATTTCTCTATTGAAACGTTTGGTTGGGTTATTTGTTCGCGGGAGAGGTCGAATTTTTAATGAATAGGCGCTATTCGTTGATAATCTATTAGTTATGCGAGCGGTATCGATTGATGCCACTATTCAGAATGCAAAGATAGCAAGTTTTTTAAAATTAACCAAATTTTACCAAAAAAAACGGTTTGTTTTTGAAAAACATTGTGTTAGTTGGTTGTGGTGAGTCCCAGAGCCAGGACTGAAATGGCAGATGGCGATTCGGAGGCAAGGGCGCGCACGGCTTCGGCGACCGTAGCCCCGGTGGTGATGATGTCGTCGACCAGCAGCACATGGCGTCCAACAAGTGTTGAGGCTCCTCGGCCCGGGGCGATTGTGCCGGCGATGTTGGCGTAGCGGCCGGCGGCGCTCTGGCGCGCCTGTATGCCGTGGCTCTTGGCGGCGCGCAGCGCCGAATGGCAGATGGCTATGCCGGTGGCGTCGGCTATGCCCCGGCATATCTCCTCGGCCTGGTTGTAGCCTCGGGCCAGGCGCTTGGTCCAGTGCATGGGCATGGGAGCCAGCGCTTCGATGCCGTCGAAAAATCCGTCAGCCATCAGTTCGGCTGCGCAGATGCGCCCCAGCGAGCGGGCCAGGCGCGGCAGGCCGCCGTACTTGGCGTCGACCAGCAGGCGTGCGTAGGGGGTGGCGCGGCGGTAGAAAAACCAGCCAGCGGCCCGGTCCACATGGCAATTGTGGCCGAGCCGCTGGTGTATGATATTGAACTCGCTGGCGTGCGCGCCTGTGCGCGGGAGATCGACGAGGCACCCCAGGCAGAGGTGCTCCTCGGCGGCGGCGAGCGCGCGTCCGCATACGCGGCACACCCGCGGGGCCGCAATGTGGCCCAGGCCTGCGAGCAGCGAGCGCACGGTTAGTTGATCAGGCACTTGCCGGTCATCTCGGCCGGCTGGGGAAGGCCCATGATGCGCAGGATGGTGGGGGCCACGTCGGCCAGGATGCCGTCGGTGACGTGGGCATCCTTGTTTTCGGTGACGTAGACGCAGGGCACGGGGTTGAGCGAGTGGGCCGTGTTGGGGGTGCCATCGGCGTTGAGGGCGTTGTCGGCATTGCCGTGGTCGGCGATGATGATGGCCTCGTAGCCGTGGTGCTTGACGGCCTCGATCACCTCCTTGACGCAGGCATCGATGGTCTTGACGGCCTTCTCGATAGCAGAGTACACGCCAGTGTGGCCCACCATGTCGCCGTTGGCGAAGTTGACCACGATGAAGTCGTACTTCTCAGAATCGATGGCTTCGACGAGCTTGTCCTTGACCTCGTAGGCGCTCATCTCGGGCTTGAGGTCGTAGGTGGCCACCTTGGGCGAGGGCACCAGGATGCGGTCTTCGCCGTCGAAGGGGGCTTCGCGGCCGCCGTTGAAGAAGAATGTGACGTGGGCGTACTTCTCGGTCTCGGCGATGTGCAGCTGCTTCTTGCCCTGGGCCGAGAGGTACTCGCCGATGGTATTGTCGACGTTCTCCTTGTCGAAGAGGATGTGCACGCCGGTGAACGAAGCGTCGTACGGCGTCATGCAGTAGTACTGCAGGCCGGGGATGGTGTGCATTCCTTCCTCGGGCATGTCACGCTGGGTGAGCACGACGGTGAGTTCCTTGGCGCGGTCGTTGCGGTAGTTGAAGAAAATCACCACATCGCCGTCCTTGATAGTGCCGTCGACGGTGGCGTTGTTGATGGGCTTTACGAACTCGTCGGTCACGTCATTGTCGTAGCTCTGCTGCATGGCGGCCACCATGTCGGTAGCCTGCTCGCCCTGACCGTTGACCAGCAGGTCGTAGGCCACCTTGACGCGCTCCCAGCGCTTGTCGCGGTCCATGGCGTAGTATCGGCCGATGATCGACGCGATGGTGCCGGTGGTCTTGGCGCAGTGGTCCTGCAGCTCGGCGATGAATCCCTTGCCCGAACGGGGGTCAGTGTCGCGGCCGTCCATGAAGCAGTGGAGGTACACGTCCTTCAGGCCATAGTGGGCGGCGATGTCGCACAGGGCGAAGATGTGGTCGAGCGACGAGTGCACGCCGCCGTTCGAGGTCAGGCCCATGAAGTGCATGCCCTTGCCGGTGCGCTGGGCGTACTCGAAGGCGTTCTTGACCTGCGCGTTCTTGAGGATCGAGCCGTCGGCGATGGCCTTGTTGATCTTCACCAGGTCCTGGTACAGCACGCGGCCGGCGCCGATGTTGAGGTGGCCCACCTCAGAGTTGCCCATCTGGCCGTCGGGCAGGCCCACGTTCTCGCCCGAAGCCTGCAGCTCAGAGTGAGGGTAGTTGGCCAGCAGCGATTCCCAGTAGGGGGTGGGAGTGTTGTATATGACGTCGCTTTTCGACTTGTCGCCGATGCCCCAACCGTCGAGGATCATCAGCAAAGCTTTCTTTCCCATAGTCTTATTAGTCAGCATTATCGTTGTTTAGAAAGGCAGGTCGTCGGTGGCTTCCTGCGCGGGCATCACTGGAGGGGGCGGGGG
>CAMWUM010000019.1 GCA_947177435.1 uncultured Muribaculaceae bacterium | reverse complement strand
ACCCCCTCCGCCATCTCCGCTACCTCCTGCAAGGCTATTTCTCGAACCGCTTTTTTTAGGAAATGCCGCAATTTTTCCGTAACTTTGCGCATTAATCGAATTATTGCAACAGTGAGCCATATTAAAAACATAGCCGTACTCGGCGCCACGGGCTCGATCGGCAGCCAGGCCCTCGACATCATTCGCCGCGCGCCTGACCGATACGCCGTGTCGGCCCTGGCCGCAGGCAGCAACGTGCAGGCCCTGGCCCAGGCGGCCATCGAGTGCCGCCCTCGTCTGGCGGTCATCGCCGACGAGAGCAAGCACGCCGAGCTGGCGGCAGCCCTGCGCCCCTACGGCATCGAGACGGCGGCCGGAGCTGAAGCCCTCGAGGCTGCTGCGGCCATGCCCGAAGTCGACACGGTGCTGACGGCCACCGTCGGATACAGCGGCCTGGCCCCCACCATCGCCGCCATCAAGGCCGGCAAGGACATCGCGCTGGCCAACAAGGAGACCCTCGTTGTGGCCGGCGAACTGGTCAACGGCCTGCTGGCCCACTCGCCCTCGCGCATCTACCCGGTGGACTCTGAGCACTCGGCCATCGACCAGTGCCTGCAAGGCGAGGACATCTCTTCGGTGCGTCGCCTGGTGATCACGGCCTCGGGAGGCCCGTTCCGCACGTGGACAGCCGAGCAGATGGCCCGCGCCACGGTCGACGATGCCCTGCACCACCCCAACTGGCACATGGGCGCCAAAATCACCATCGACAGCGCCACGATGCTCAACAAGGCCTTTGAAATCATCGAGGCACACTGGCTCTTCGGCATGCGGCCCGACCAGATCACGGCCGTGGTGCACCCGCAGTCGATAATCCACTCGATGGTGGAGTTTGTGGACGGCGCGATGAAGGCCCAGCTCGGCGTGCCCGACATGCGCCTGCCCATCGCCTACGCCCTGGGCGAACGCACCCGCATAGACTACGACCTGCCCCGGCTCACGCTGGAGCAGCTGAGCGAACTCACCTTTGCCGAGCCCGACCTCGAGCGCTTCCCCTGCCTGGGACTGGCATACCGCGCCCTGGAGCAGAAAGGCAACACGGCCTGCGTCATTAACGCCGCCAACGAGGTGGCCGTCGCCGCCCTGCTGCGCAGGCAGATCAAGTACGCCGACATTTACCGTGTAATCTACGCCACGCTCGAGCGCGCCCAGCGTGTGGAGAGCCCCACTTACGACGACTACGTGCAGAGCAACGCCGAGGCCCGAGCCATTGCCGCCGAGTACATAAGCTCACATCAATCACATTAATCACATCATAACCCATCCCATACGACATTGGAAACATTCATGATAAAAGCCCTGCAGCTGATCCTGGCGCTGGTGCTTTTGGTTACGATCCACGAGTTTGGCCATTACATCTTCGCCCGCATATTCGGCGTGAGGGTCAATCGTTTCTACCTCTTCTTCAACCCCTGGTTTTCGCTGCTGAAATACAAACCCTCTGAGGGTAAACTTGAAATAATCGCCTGGACATCAAAGCCCGAGGGCGACGAGAACGGTCCAGAACTCTCGCATTCGCTGCTTAGCTTCAACGTCAGCAAGCACGCCGCCGAGAAGAACGGCAAGCCCACCTGGGCCGCCACCCTCTACGGCATCGGCTGGGTGCCCCTGGGCGGATACTGCGACATCGCCGGCATGGTCGACGAGACCAAGGGCGCTGACAAGCTCGAGAGCGAGCCCCAGCCCTGGGAGTTCCGCACCAAGCAGGCGTGGAAGCGATTCATGATTATGGTGGCCGGCGTGGTGTTCAACTTCATCCTCGCCATCATCATCTACATCGGCATCGCCTGGCACTGGGGCGAGGCCGGCATACCCTATGACAACGCCGTCTACGGCATGGACTACTCCGAGCCCCTGCGCGAGGCCGGCTTCGTTGACGGTGACAAACTCCTGGCCATCAACGGCAAGCCCGCAGACGCGTTCCAGAACGGCACCATGCTCGACATCATCGGCGACGGCAACACCATCACCGTGCTGCGCGGGGCCGACACAGCATACGTCACCATCCCCAAGGGCACTACGGAAAAGTGCGTGGCCGAGAACAAGGCACCGTTCGTCTACCGCTGCCCGCAGGTGGTCAAGGACGTGCCCGGCGGCCAGCCCGCAGCCAAGGCAGGCATGCTGGCCGGCGACACCATCTGCAAGATTGGCGCCGACACAGTCACGTCGTTTGACCGCATGGTCGACGCGCTCACCAAGCACAAGGGCCACGCCGTAGACATCACCGTGCGTCGTGACGGCAAGGAGCTCACCATGCCCGTCGACGTCACCGACAGCGGCGACAAGGGCACCATCGGCGTGCAGCTGCTCACAGCCTCCGACCATCTGGAGGTGGAATACCTCAAATACGGATTTTTCGAGGCCATCCCGCGCGGCATCAACAACGGCGTGTCTACGCTCACCTCTTACGTGTCGTCGCTCAAGCTGCTGTTCACCAAGACTGGCGCCCAGCAGGTGGGCGGCTTCGGCACGCTCGGCAGCCTCTTCGCCCCTCAGTGGGACTGGTACACGTTCTGGTCAATGACCGCCTTCCTGTCAGTCATCCTGGCGTTTATGAACATCATACCCATCCCCGGCCTCGACGGCGGCCACGTTCTCTTCCTGCTGTGGGAGATGATTACCGGCCGCAAGACGTCAGACAAGGTGCTGGAGGTGGCCAACACCGTGGGCTTCGTATTCCTGCTTTTGCTCCTGGTTTACGCCAACGGAGCCGACGTATTCAGAGCATTCTTCAAATGAAATATCCTGATATAATCCTCAAGCGCGGCAAGGAGGAATCTCTTGACCGCTTTCACCCCTGGGTGTTCTCGGGCGCCATCGCCAAAGCCGAGCAGGCCGTGGAGGAGGGCGACCTGGTGCGCGTAGTGGCCAGCGACGGACGCGTCATAGGCGTAGGCCACGCCCAGGTGGGCAGCATCGCCGTGCGCATGCTGTCGTTTGCCGACGAGGCGATTGACGCTGACTTCTACAGCCGCCGCCTGGCCGAGGCGCTGCGCATGCGCCAGGCTCTGGGCCTGGCCTCGGGCGACTCGGCATTCCGCCTGGTGCACGGCGAGGGCGACTTCCTGCCCGGCCTGGTGGTGGACGTCTATGGCCGCACGGCTGTGATGCAGGCCCACAGCCCCGGCATGCACTTCGCCCGCGAGGTCATCGCCCAGGCCCTGGTAAATCTCCCCGGCGCCGACATCGAGAACGTGTACTACAAGAGCGAGACCACTCTGCCATACAAGGCCAACCTCGACGCCACCAACGCCTACCTCATCGGCTCGTTCCAGACCGACGTGGCCGTGGAGAACGGCCTGAAATTCCACGTCGACTGGCTCAAGGGCCAGAAGACCGGATTTTTCATCGACCAGCGCGACAACCGCTCGCTGGTCGAGAAATACAGCACCGGACGCTCGGTGCTCAACATGTTCTGCTACACGGGCGGCTTCTCGGTCTACGCCATGCGCGGAGGCGCGCGCCTGGTGCGCTCGGTCGACAGTTCGGCCAAGGCCATCTCACTCACCCGCGCCAACATGGACCTCAACTTCCCCGGCGACGAGCGCCACGAAGCCATCGCCGACGACGCCTTCCGCTATCTCGACCAGATAGGCCAGGGCGAGTACGACCTCATCATCCTCGACCCGCCGGCATTCGCCAAGCACCGCGACGCCCTGCGCAACGCCCTGCGCGGCTACCAGCGCCTCAACGCCCGTGCCATCGAGCGCGTGGCCCCGGGCGGCATCGTGTTCACGTTCTCTTGCTCGCAGGCCGTGAGCCGCGAGCAGTTCCGCCTGGCTGTCTTTTCGGCCGCGGCCCAGACCGGGCGCCGCGTGCGCATCCTGCACCAGCTCACCCAGCCGGCCGACCACCCCGTCAACATCTACCACCCCGAGGGCGAATACCTCAAAGGCCTGGTGCTCTACGTCGAATAATCAAGATTAACCTCGATAATAATGAAAAAATCTCTCATCATCGGCTCGGCGCTGGCTCTGATGGCCTGCTCGTGCTCAAAAAAAGAAAATATGGACGATTTCGACTACACGGCCGACCGTTTCGCCGACATCGAAGTGCTCCGCTACCAAGTGCCCGGCTTCGAAGACCTCTCGCTCGATCAGAAACTGCTCGTTTACTATCTGCAGGAGGCCGCCCTTTGGGGCCGCGACATCCTCTGGGCCCAGAACTGCGAGGCCAACCTGGCCGTGCGCTCGGCCCTGGAGCAAATCTACGCCAACTACGACGGCGACCGCGACAGCGCCGACTTCAAGGCCTTTGAGACCTACGTCAAGCAGGTATGGTTCGGCAACGGCCTGCACCACCACTATTCGATGGACAAGTTCGTGCCCGCCTTCTCCGAGGCATTCTTCACCGAGCAGGCCGGCAAGGCAGGCATCGACGAGGAGACCCTGGCCGTCGTCAAGGAAGCCATCTTCAACCCCGACCTCTACGCCAAGCGCGTCAACCAGGCCGACGGCGTCGACCTGATCACCACCTCCGCTTGCGACTTCTACGCTCCCGGCATCACCCAGGCCGAGGTTGAAGCGTTCTACGCCGCCATGAAGGACACCACCGACCTCACACCCATCTCTTACGGCCTCAACTCACGCATCGAACGCGACGCCGACGGCAAGCTCGTCGAGAACTTCTACCGCGTGGGCGGCCTCTACTCGCCTGCCATCGAGAAGATTGTCGAGAACCTCGAAAAGGCCATGCAGTACGCCGAGAACGATACCCAGCGCCTCACCATACAGCAGCTTATCGATTACTACCGCTCGGGCGACCTGCGCAAGTTCGACGAATACTCAATCACCTGGGCCGGCGACACCGCCTCGCAGGTCGACTTTGTCAACGGCTTCATCGAAAGCTACGGCGACCCCCTGGGCATGAAGGGCTCGTGGGAGTCGATCGTCAACTTCAAAAACCTCGAGGCAAGCGCCCGCACCGAGACCATCTCGGCCAACGCCCAGTGGTTCGAAGACCATTCGCCCGTCGATCCCCGCTTCCGCAAGGATAAGGTCAAGGGCGTGAGCGCCAAGGTAATCACCGCAGCCATCCTGGCCGGCGACGCCTACCCCGCCACCCCCATCGGCATCAATCTGCCCAACTCCAACTGGATACGCGCGGCCCACGGCTCTAAGTCCGTCACCATCGAAAACATCACCGAAGCCTACGACATGGCATCGCACGGCAACGGATTTAACGAGGAGTTCGTAATCGACGAGCCCACACGCGAGCTGCTCGAGCAGTACCTCTTCGTCACCGACAACCTCCACACCGACCTGCACGAGTGCCTCGGCCACGGCTCGGGCCAACTCCTGCCCGGCGTCGACCCCGACGCACTCAAGGCCCACGGCAGCACCCTCGAGGAGGCCCGCGCCGACCTCTTCGCCCTCTACTACCTGGCCGACCCCAAACTCGTGGAGCTTGGCCTGCTCGACAACCCCGAGGCATACAAGGCTGAGTACTACAAGTATATCCTCAACGGCATGATGACCCAGCTGATGCGCATCGAGCCCGGCAAGGACGTGGAGGAAGCCCACATGCGCAACCGCAAACTCATCGCTGAGTGGGCCTATGAGCACGGCAAGGCCGACAACGTGATCGAACTCGTGAAAATCGACGGCAAGACCTACGTCAAAATCAACGATTATGACAAGCTCCGCAGCCTCTTCGGCGAGCTGCTGGCCGAAATCCAGCGCATCAAGAGCGAGGGCGACTACGAGGCCGGCCGTGCCCTGGTCGAGCAGTACGCCGTCAAGGTCGATCCCGCAATCCATAAGGAGGTGCTCGACCGCTACGCCAAGCTCAACATCGCCCCCTACAAGGGCTTCGTCAATCCCGTCTACGAGCTCGTCACCGACAAGGACGGCAACATCACCGACGTAAAAGTCACCTACGGCGAGGATTACGCCGAGCAGATGCTCCGCTACAGCCGCGACTACTCGGCATTAGGTGTTAGATAATAGATTTTAGACATTAGAAATATGAGCGACCAAAGATACAACCTGCGCGGCGTGTCGGCCTCGAAAGAGGACGTGCACAACGCCATCAAGAACGTTGACAAGGGACTGTACCCCAAAGCGTTCTGCAAAATCATCCCCGACCTGCTCGGCGGCGACCCCGAGTACTGCAACATCATGCACGCCGACGGCGCCGGCACCAAGTCGAGCCTGGCCTACGCCTACTGGCGCGAGACCGGCGACATGAGCGTGTGGAAGGGCATCGCACAGGACTCGCTGATTATGAACATCGACGACCTGCTCTGCGTCGGAGCCACCGACAACATACTCGTATCCTCGACCATCGGCCGCAACAAGCACCTCATCCCCGGCGAGGTAATCTCGGCCATCATCAACGGCACCGAGGAGCTCCTGGCCGAGCTGCGCAGCCACGGCGTCAACGCATACTCCACCGGCGGCGAGACCGCCGACGTGGGCGACCTGGTGCGCACCATCATCGTCGACTCCACCGTGGCCTGCCGCATGCGCCGCGCCGACGTAATCGACAACGCCAACATCGCCGCCGGCGACGTGATCGTGGCTCTGGCCAGCTACGGCCAGGCCGCTTACGAGACGCAGTACAACGGCGGCATGGGCAGCAACGGCCTCACCTCGGCCCGCCACGACGTGTTCGCCAAGTACCTGGGCGAGAAATACCCCGAGACCTACGACGCCGCCACCCCCGCCGAGCTCGTCTACTCCGGCGGCAAGCATCTGGAGGACAGCGTCGAGGGCTCGCCCCTCAACGCCGGCCTGCTCGTGCTCTCCCCCACCCGCACCTACGCCCCGGTCGTAAAGGCCGTGCTCGACAAGATGCGCCCCGCCATCCACGGCATGGTGCACTGCTCGGGCGGCGCGCAGACCAAGGTGATGCACTTCGTCGAGGGCAAGCACGTGATCAAGGACAACCTCTTCCCCATCCCGCCGCTGTTCCGCCTCATCCAGGAGCAGTCGGGCACGCCCTGGGAGGAGATGTACAAGGTGTTCAACATGGGCCACCGCATGGAGTTCTACGTGGCTCCGTCCGACGCCCAGGCCATCATCGACATCGCCCAGGCCCACGGCATCGACGCCCGCGTCGTAGGCCGCGTCGAGGAGGCCCAGACTAACCGCTTGACCATCAAATCAGAATTCGGCACCTTCGAGTATTAATCTCGATTAATCCCGTTTCTCTCGGTTAATCTCGATAATTCCCAACCAATGAAAAAATACATTATCATAGCGGCCTCCGCCCTGGCCCTGGCAGCCTGCTCGGGCACTGAAAAGGAAGAGACCGTGGACATCAACGACTACGTCACCTCCGACGTGCTCCACCGCCCCATCGCCGCATCGGCCACCCTGCTGGGCTGGCAGGCCAAGGAGCAGTTTAAAAACGAATCGTTCATCGACTCCACCCTCAACAGGGAAGAATACCTGCGCGGATTCCGCTACGGCATCGAGGCCGAGGCCAACAGCTCGTTCGCCATGGGCCTTAAAGACGCCCAGCAATTCTATCAGGTAATCACCAGCCTTAAGCAGCAGGGCCTCGACATCGATCCCGACCAGATCTACAAGGCCTACCGCGCCGCATTCCTCGCCGACTCAGTACCGGCCGCCGACGTGCAGGCGCGTGAAATGGAGGCCGCCAGCCTCTGGAAGGAGTTTGAGGATTCGATGGCCGCTTACGAAAAGGCCAAGGTTGAGCTCTCGGCCGAAGCCAAGGCTAACGTCAAGCGCGGCGCTGAGTACATCGACTCGCTCGCCGCACAGGGCTGGACCATCACCGAGTCGGGCATCGCCTACCTGGTCGACTCGCTCGCCGACGGCAAGAAGATCACCGAGGCCGACCGCTTCTACCTCACCTTCACCACCCGCAGCATCTCCGGACAGAAGGCCCACAACTACAACAGCCGCCCGATGATGCTGTCGTTCTTCGAGGACCAGCCCGGATTTGTCGAGGCCGTCCAGCTCGCCCCCGCAGGCAGCAAGGTGCAGGCCGTAGTGCCCGGCCCGCTCGCCTTCGGCACCAACATGCCTTACAACATCGGCCCCAACGAGGCCATCGTCGTCGAGCTCTGCGTCGACAGCATCTACGCTCCGGCTCCCGCCCAGCACGTCGAATAAACCAACACCCGCCAACGAATGAAGAAAGCGATATTATCGGCCTTGTTTGCCCAGGCGGCCGCCGCCGCGCTGGCCTGCACAAGCCTCATCTGCACCCCCGGGGCCTCGGCCGACGGCTCGTGCATGATCACCTACGCCGCCGACAGCCACAACCTCTACGGCGAGCTCTACCGCCAGCCCGCCGCCGACCACGCTCCCGGCGCCATGCGCCAGGTGATCGACTGGGACACACACAAGCTCCTGGGCGAAATCCCCGAGGTGGCCCACACTTACGCCACCATCGGCAACATGAACGAGCATGGCCTCACCATCAGCGAGAGCACTTGGGGCGGCCGCGAAGAGCTCGCCGGCAGCGGCCTCATCGACTACGGCTCGCTCATCTACATCACCCTGCAGCGAGCCAAGACCGCACGCGAGGCCATTGACGTGATGACCTCGCTGGTGCGCGACTACGGCTACGCCTCCGAGGGCGAATCGTTCTCCATCGCCGACCCTAACGAGGCATGGATAATGGAGATGATCGGCAAGGGCAAGGACGACAAGGGCGCCGTGTGGGTGGCCCGCCGAGTGCCCGACGGCTACATCAGCGGCCACGCCAACCACTCTCGCATACATACTTTCCCCCTCAACGACCCCGAGACCCTCTACTCGCCCGACGTCATCGACTTCGCCCGCAGCAAGGGCTACTTCGCCGGCAAGGACAAGGATTTCGACTTCTCGCGCGCCTACGCTGTCTATGACATGGGCGCCCTGCGCGGATGCGACGCCCGCGTGTGGAGCTACTACAATCGCTTCGCCAAGGGCATGGACCGCCACCTGCCCTGGGTGCTCGAGGGCAAAGGCCAGCCCATGCCCCTGTGGATCAAGCCCGACAAGAAACTCACCGCCAACGACCTCAAATGGATGATGCGCGACCACTTCGAGGACACGCCTCTCGACATGACCAAGGACATCGGCGCAGGCCCCTACGACGTGCCTTACCGTTGGCGTCCGCTCACCTACGAGGTTGACGGCCAGGAGTACACCCACGAGCGCGCCATCGCCACTCAGCAGACCGGATTCTCGTTCGTATCGTCGATGAGCGACAAGCGCCCCGAGGCAATGAAGGGCATCCTCTGGTTCGGCGTCGACGACGCCAACACCTGCGTCTACGTGCCCGTGTTCAACTCAGCCCAGCACGTGCCCTACCAGCTGGCCGAGGGCAACGGCGACATGGCCACCCTCAGCTGGGACGCAATGTTCTGGGTCAACAACTACGTGGCCAACCAGGCCTACAACCGCTACTCACAGATGATACCCGACATCCGCCGCGTGCAGTCGGGCCTCGAGAGCGACATCGAGCAGGCCGTGGCCGCAATGGAGCCCGCCGTGGCCGTGATGGAGCCCGCCCAGGCAGCCGGCGCCCTGCAGACCCTCACCGACTACTGGACCGCCAAGGCCACCGCCGACTACAAGCAGCTCGGCGACTACCTCTTCGTCAAGTACATGGACGGCAACCGCAAGAAAGTCGACGCCGACGGCCGCTTCCTCCGCACCCCCGAAGGCCTGGTCGAATATCCCGAATTCCCCGGCTACGACGACCGCTACTACCGCTCCATCACCACCGAGCAAGGCGACCGCCTCAAAGTCCTCCCCATCGAATAAAACGAAGCAAACACATTACAGAGCAGCGGCCTCCACGCCGCTGCTTTTTTTTGCCAACACTTATGGAACAGCTAAAAACGCTTAAATCCGGCAAAATATTTGATTTTGCCTCCAAAAAGCACTATATTTGTGGCCGTTAACTAATCCATAACGAAGATGACCGCCTCCATGCGCCACACATACGGCTACATCAAGGGCGACACCGCCTACTACTTCCTGCGCGACCACCAGGGCAGCGTGCGCCAGGTGGTTAGCGGCGCAGACGGCTCCGTAGTTCAGGAGAACCATTACTACCCCTACGGCGGCCTCCACGGCGAGAGCTGCGCACAGGCCCTGTCCGCCTCCAACGGCGCCTCTGCCAGCCCCTACAAGTACGGCGGCAAGGAACACATTTCCTTCGCCAACGCCCACCTCCTCGACTTCTCCGCCCGCACCTACGACCCCACGACCATCTCCTTCCACCAGCCAGACCCCTGCCAGGAGAAGTTCTATACCCTCAGTCCATATCTTTATTGTATGGGGAATCCGATTAACCTTATAGATTCTGACGGAAAACGCCCAAGCGCAAATGAGGCGGCAATGATGGCCGCATACGTCTACAAAGATGGAGATGTAAGTTTAACTCAAATTCAGGAAACGGGTTGGGACATTTCGAAACGTGAAACATCGGTTCAAAAAAATGGTCCGCAATCAGTATTATTTGAACGCACAGTCGATGGAGTAACTGAATTCGCTTACGTATACACCGGATCAAAGACAACGGCAGACTGGGTTCAAGATTTTGTCCAACTAGTAGGATTGTCATCCCAATATAAGTCTGCCATTTCTCAAGCAAGAACATTGTCATCAGAATTGGGAGAGAGTGAACTTACTTTTGTCGGACATTCCCTTGGTGGCGGCAAAGCAATAGCATCAAGTATGGCAACCGGGAGGGCTGCAATAACATTCAATCCTGCAGCAGTGAGCGAACTTACCAAGAAAGCAAATAAACTGAACATAACTTCAAATGTAGTCAACTATATTGCAGTTGGGAAGGATTTCTCAGTTAGTATTAGAGTTGGTTTATTTGTAAAAGTTAAAAAGCATATTAGAATAGGAGGAGACGTGGTAAATAACGCCCAATCTAATGTTGGTCTTGCTTTACCGGGGAAGAAAATTGAGGTTAAGACCGGGATAAAACCAACACATACCATTAAAGATTTCTTAAACGTACAATTACCCGAACCATGAGACGCATTTCTAAATGGCTGATTCCGACACTGATTCCGACACTGATTTCGATATTGTTCCTTTGGGGATTTGTGCATACGTGTACGTATGATTCTATGACACATTTGAATGATGGGGAATTGGAGTGGATAACAAATAGATATGTTGGTGAAAAGATGCATTTCGAATCCAATAATGGTGAATTTGACACGGTTCAGATTACTCAGATTATAATTGAAAATACATTAAATCCCATCAAATGGTCTGCTTTTAATACAAGTTTTGGTGGAGATTATATAGCTTATGCCGGAATATCATTTAACATCAGAGACGTAGGCGACTATATTGAAATAACAAAATGGGAAAATAGTTCAATCGGTTTTTCTTTACCTATAAAAAACAGGAGACTAGATAATATGCCCTTGAATACTATTCGCATACAAATTGACAGTACTACTACACTAAACGATGTTATGATTTTTGATAACTTTCATTATGATACAGTTGATCAGGATGATGTTAGTAGAATCATAAGCTATGCATGGAGTAAGAAATATGGCCTTGTACAGTATACCCTTGCAGACGGAACCATCTTTAACAGAATCGACATAAATAAAAATGACTAAATGGTTTCTCCTGAACTATTGATGTATATAACCAAAAGAGACCTATGTCGCCAGGGTACGGCCTCTGTGGCTTACAGCGGCGCCTCCGACTTCGCCGACGGGGCCGACTCCGACGACGAGTACGGCTACGACGCCAACGGCAACGTCGTCCGCGACGACAACCGAGGCATATCCTCCATCAAGCACAACCCGCTCAACCTCCCCCAGGAGGTGCGCTTCGCCGACGGCCACTACATCCTGCAGGCCTACTCGGCCGACGGCCGCCTGCTGCGCCGAATCACCGGCGAAAGCCTCACAGCCCCCGTCGTGCCCCCGCGCCCCTGGCTCGGCCTCTCGTCCGCCCCCGGCGCTGACCCGGCGGCAATCACTTGGCCCGGCATCGGCGACAAGCCGATCTTGCCCGACACCTCCATGCTTGTCAAGGTAGCGCTGCCCGACACGCTGACCTACGCCGGGGCGTTCGTGCTCAAGGGCCGCAAGCTCGACCGCGCGCTGGCCTCCTCGGGCTACATCAAGGGCGACACCGCCTACTACTTCCTGCGCGACCACCAGGGCAGCGTTCGCCAGGTGGTTAGCGGCGCAGACGGCAGCGTGGTGCAGGAAAATCAGTACTACCCCTACGGCGGCCTCCACGGCGAGAGCAGCGCCCAGGCCCTGTCCGCCTCCAACGGCGCCTCGGCCTCTGGTCCCAGTCTCTAAGGAGTGTGAGTGACGTGAAATGTGGTTCAGCAATATGTTCGAAAACGTATGCGATAACTTTAGTTACTGATACTTATGTCGCAGCGGTCTTTTAAGACAGGAGCACAGTAGAAACAGGAGATATTTTGGAGCAGCTGCGACGTCCCGACGCTGTGATGCCGCATTGATTGCGTTATTCTCCCCAAGTCCTACTGTTTCTACTGTGCTCCTGTCCAAAAATCCAAACGGCGGTGACAAATTCAGGGAAAGAAGTCAAGAATACAAAATAATTAGTCAGACATATGAAAAATAAAATTATAAAAAACGATAGTATACGGCATTGTTGCCTTGCTTATGATTTGCTTTGTTTCATTTGTCACGTACTTGATTAGCCTAACGGAAAGACCTGGCAAAGACGCTCTGGCCATACCGGCGTTTTTGATTGCCGGCGCAGTTGCCTTTGCCTTGGCGCTATTTTGTGGACGAAGATTGTTGGGCATAAAAACTGCAAAAACAATCGCCTGGCTTTCATTGGTTTTCGTCTTGACAGCTGTATTGTTTTATTTTGCATTCGCGCCATACAACCACAAATATATGTTCAACTGAATCTAAATGCAGTATGAAGATACGTTTTTTTGAAAATGGGAAATTGCGCATCGTCCTTTTGTGCTTATTGTACATGGGGTGCATCTTTTGCGCGTTAGCCCTAAGGAGGTATCACCAGGAGGTCTTTTTTGTGGATGCCCCTATACCGCATATAAATCATCCGTGGGTGTACTATGCCCTGTTTGCAATATCCACGGTACTGTTTTTCGTTTTGGCTCTTCGTAAAGGGATAGACTCCAGTATAAAAAGGGGATTCATTTTCTCATACACTGTGACAATACCAACCATTTTGATACTTTACAAATTCGTTTATTTATTGATGAATGAGTGGGTGGTCCTAATTCTACTTTGGCTTTTCTACTCACCTCTTTTATTCCTTTTTGGGCTATTACGTTGATAAGAAATGAAGTGCAGGCAACGACTTTGGCAGTTGATACTTATGTGGCAACTCTTTAAGACAGGAGAACAGGAGCAACAGGAGATTTTTATGTAACAGTGGCTTCTCCGTCGCTGCGTCGCTCATTCCTACACTATTATCCCCAACCAAACCCTACTGTTTCTACTGTTCTACTGTCTTAAAAATCCAGTTACGACATCACACATAACCACTAAAAACCTATAAATGTAGCGAAAGGCCTTGTTTTGGCTATCAAAATGTACTATATTTGCAACCGTTAACCATACGTTACACGCCAGCATTCAGTATTCTGGCACAACGGGGTTTTATATATGGAATGCCTACGAATGCCTGGAGAAGACGAAAATGTAATCACCTTAAAGATAGAGGACATACTTTGCTATTACAAATTAGTGATTGGCTACTCCAGTAATTAATTTTGTACGGCCTCACACCAGACAGGACATTACCATAGCGAGGGGTGCGATGGTGGCGCAGTCCTCGCATTCGTTTCTCCCAAGAGCATATAATTT